>JAZNYB010000237.1:0-2207 GCA_045594185.1 Faecousia sp.
CGGCAACATTTGGATGAAGCTGTCCGCAGCTGACAACACGCTGTCCATCGATGCTGACTCCGTTATCTCCGGCGGCTTGACCGATGGCACTTCCGGTTCCCATGCAAGTGCCACAACGGAGGTTGCAGATCCTGATCTGAACTACCGCGGCGGTAACATCTACCTGGAGAAGGGTACTCTGGACATTTACGGTAAGGTTACCGACGGTATCGGCCAGCGCGGCAGCATCTTCACCCCCGGTAACTCCACCATCAATGTCTACGAGGGCGCTGAGCTCTACGGCAGCGAATCTGTGGATGAGTACGGCCACGAGATCACGCTCACCTCTCAGAGCGGCACTCTGAATGTTTACGGCGGTACCATTTCCACTGACAAGACTCCCGGCGCAGCGATCTATGCTCTGTATGCTCCCGTGAACATTTACGGCGGCACCATTGAGCATACTGCTGATGGCTTTGCTATCCTGACTTACTACTCCTCCAACGGTAATGTTGTCATCACTCAGTCCGCTGGCTCTGTTTTGGGTAAGGTCAAGATCGATGACAACTGTGAGTGGAATGTCACCGGCGGCGTCATCGACGGCAGAATCACTGACAATGGCACTCTGACCATTGGCGCAGGCGTGACCTCCTACGTCAACCCCGAGGCATACCTGACCGGCTGTGTTGCTTACAACATCACCAAGGATGCTGAGAACGTGACCTGCTACAAGACCTATGCTGATCTGACTGCAGCTTTGGCTGCTGCTACTTCCGGTGATGTGGTCACTATGGCCGCCGATGTTGAAGTCGCTGCTGTTGAGGTTCCTGCAGGCGTGACCCTGGATCTGAACGGTAAGAACCTGGATACGGACACGATCACTGCAGGCTTTGAAGGTTCCCACGTTGTTGACAATGTTGGTACCGGCAAGCTGGTCATCGATGATTTGACCGGTTCTTCCATCCATGTGGATAACGATCAGCTTCCCATTGCTGTGGACGGCGGCTACGTATTCGAGACCATCGAGTTCAAGCAGAAGCAGGAGGCTGTTGATGCCGACACCGTGACCTACAAGTTCTACATCAACAGCGAGGCTGCAAAGACCATGCTGGACGATGCTATCAAGAACGGCGACGCTGTAACTATTCAGGTCTATGTTTCCTGGAATGACGGTGGTGTTCCCAAGTACAAGACCTTTGCTCTGAATGCAGCTGACCTGCTGGCATACGGCACCAACTGGGATACCAAGATGGTCGTTCTGACCATCACCGGCGTTGCAGGCATTACCGATCTGGTTTGCACCGGTCAGGTAGTTGCAAACGGCGTTACCGTGAGTGCTTGATTGCATGCGAAAGGAGAATGAAGTTATGAAAGTGAATTACGAAGCTCCTATTGCTGAGGTCATCAGCTTCACCAGCCTGGAGCAGCTGGCAACCACTCTGAGCGATGTTACCCTGGGCGACCTGGACGGCAACATCGGTCTGACCAGTAAGGATTTCTAATCATCCTGCAATACAGATCCCCCGCAGATTTCTCCGGGGGATTTTTTACATGTTATTTTGCATCGTTAACTTTTCAGTTGCTTTCATTGCAGCATCTTCAAGTTTATCGGCTGCTTGTGCAGCAAGCTTTCGTGTAGGATTTGTCCTTGACATCATCAAAATGCCGACTGCACCGATTGTGGCACCAATACCCAGTGTTGCTGCCCATGCCTTTACATCCATCATACATTCCTCCTCAAAAATATTTCTGGTGCTGTTATCAGTATTCCCAAGTAGAAAAAAATCACACAAGGAAAAGGTTTGCTCTTTTCAATGTGATTTATTTGTGATAAAATAAATAAAAAACACAGGAGGTGTCTCTATGTCGATTGATTTATTGCAGGACAGAATCCGAAAAATGAAAAGCCCGATCATTGTAAATTTTGCACTTCTGCAAGAACATATTCCAGCGCATGTTCTGAGTGCTGAAGAGACTTTTTTGAAGGCCAGACAAGTGTATATTAGCGAACTGTTGGATGCGTTGAAAGAAACTGTGCCAGCTGTGCGCTTCTCATTTCCTAATTATGCCATGGCTGGAGCCGCAGGGCTGGACAGCTTAGCATATTTATTACAACGCGCCAAAGACTGTGGCTACTATGTCTTGCTCGACGGAGCGGAAGCTTTGTCGATTCAAGAGGCAGAATACAATGCGCAACAGTTTTTTGATGATGCTTGCCCATGGTACTT
>JAZNYB010000238.1:0-2191 GCA_045594185.1 Faecousia sp.
TATACCGCTCATAGGCAAGACCCGGCTGCACCTCCGGTCTGTGGATACATCCGGCGGGAACCAGAACCATATCTCCCGGTTCTAAAGCATAGCCCCGCCCCTCAATGGCATAGCTGGCATGACCGGCAAGGAAGAATACCAGCTTGTGGAAATTATGGTAATGCCAATCCACCGGCTTCATATGGGCATCAGCAAGGCGAAACAGCCGGAAATTTTCATGCAGATACCCTCTGCGGGGGGCAAGCTGTTGTTCCATTGGCATCTCCTTTCAGGCTTCTTCATACCTTTCACGCACTTCGCCCCGATTTTGCGCTTTCACAAAACCGGGGCGTTTTCTTTCTGAAATTACTCTACCCGGCAAATATCCGCGCCCAGGGCAGTGAGCTTACCTACGAGATTTTCGTAGCCCCGCTCAATGTAGTGAATGTTATCCACAAAGGTCTGACCCTGTGCCGCCAGTCCGGCAATAACCAAAGCCGCGCCTGCCCGCAAGTCATGGGCAGAAACCTCAGCCCCATGGAGGGCTTCCACCCCCGTAATGGAGGCGGTTTTTCCGCTGACCTGAATACTGGCACCCATAGCTTTCAGCTCATCGCAGTAAGCGAAGAACCGTGTCTCATAAATGCTTTCCGTAATGCGGCTGGTGCCTTCTGCCAGAGCCATGCATACACCGATCTGCCCCTGCATATCCGTGGGGAAGCCGGGGTAGGGCAGGGTTTTCACAGTCGCTCTGCGAAGCCGCTTCGTGCGCTGCACCCGGATGGAATCGTCATATTCCAGCACCGTTGCACCCATTTCCCGCAGCTTTGCGGAGATGCAGTCCATATGCTTGGGGATCACATTTTTAACCAGGACATTCCCCCCCGCCGCGGCAACGGCTGCCATATAGGTGCCGGCTTCGATCTGGTCGGGAATAATGGAATAGAAGCCGCCCTTTAAGGACTTAACGCCCTTGATCTTAATCACATCCGTACCCGCACCGGAGATCCTTGCGCCCATGGTGTTCAGGAAGTTCGCAAGGTCAACAATATGAGGCTCCTTGGCGGCGTTTTCGATCACCGTCTGCCCGGGAACAAGAGCCGCGGCAATGATGATGTTAATGGTGGCGCCTACGGAAACCACATCCAGATTGATCCGGCTTCCCCGCAGACCGCCTTCACCGGTGGAAGCGGTTACAAAACGATCCGTCTCATCTACATCAGCACCCAAAGCCGCAAAGCCCTTAATGTGCTGATCAATGGGTCGCTGGGCAAAGGTGCAGCCCCCGGGCAGTGCCACATGAGCCTTGCCGTAGCGACCAAGCTGGGCACCGATGAGGTAATAGCTGGCACGGATCTTCCGCACAAGCTCCTGATTCGGCTCGGTATAAGACACCTGAGAGCAGTCGATTTCTACAGTATCATTGGGCAGCCGGGTGACACTTGCCCCCATCTGCTCCAGAATTTGCAGCAAAATATGCACATCAGAAATATCCGGCACATTTTCAATGCGGCAAACACCCTGCACCAGCAAGGTGGCAGGAATAATGGCAACGGCGGCGTTTTTCGCTCCGCTGATGGTTACAGTACCCTCCAGAGGTCGTCCGCCGTGAATTTCATATCTGGGCATGGAATATCCTCTCCCATGTAGCGTGTTCTTTGAAGTCCTCACATGGACATAGAACCGTGGGACATTGTAACATAATTTGCATCAAAAGTAAAGCAAAACATTCGTTCTTATTGAAAAATCCCAAAAAATACACTGATATTCAGCTCTTGCGGCGGCGCAGCCCCTTGGGGTAGTGGTTTTTAAGCTGTCCGCAAGAGCCCTTCGCCCAACCAATGGACAGATCGTCCACAGTCATAAGCGTCCAGCCGCTTTCCTCCCCGGGAATTGTCTCTCCAGCCAGATAAGCGGCGGATTCCGGGCTGTCCGCCGGAATATTGTGGACACACTTTGCGGTTTTCAGCCAAAGTGCCAGAGCGTGCGCCGGGGTAAAACGCCCCTTTTCCTCCGTCCCCAGCTCCAGACCGGGACGAAGCACCTTTAATCCCGCCAATTCAGGCAATTCCACCGGCACCCAAAACCATGTATTTCCAAAGGACACCCCTTTCCCCTCCGGGAGCGTAATCCCCAAATCCTTGGCAAAGCTATGCCACAGCCTGGGAAGGTCTTTTCCCTTCATCAATGGGGATTCACCATTTTCTCCGGC
>JAZNYB010000239.1:0-2957 GCA_045594185.1 Faecousia sp.
GGTTTCGGGATGGATCGATCTGCTGTTGAAGCCGCAATCGGCAAGGGTCAACCCATTGGAGATCGGAATTATTACTTCAACAACGAACTGGCGATTGATTATAAGGGCAATCAAGTAGAATTCATAGAATTTCTATGTGTGATTGATGGAATGTTGAAGCCAATGATCTATGGAGTTTCCGCATTTGACACCATGGCTGATGAATTGGCAGAGATTTTGAAACAGCAAAACAACGGGGCCATAGTCGATAGAGAAAGAGGATATTCTTATCAGTATTGGAACATCAGTGTTGGCGCTGCGGGTTACTACCAGCGGTAAAAACCAATATGTCGAACCCTCGAAAGCAGCCGTCTCCGGATCGGGGGCGGCTGTTCTTTGTGTCACATAGCGTTATCGTCAGCAGACTATGCCAACAATTGGGGCAAGATTACTTTGACTTTATGGCCGTTTTGGGGTATAATAAAAACGCGGGCGGTGAGGACAGCCCTTCAGCCGCCTGAAAAACCGCAAGGAGGAACCTTTTATGCACCATGAACACGACTCCCATCAGGAGCATACCCATACTTACGCCCACACCCATTCCCATGAGCATGACCACGGTCACGACCATGAGCATCCCCACGACCACAGCTACACCCACAGCCACGACCACGGCACCCAGCCCCATACCCACGACCATCACCCCCATTCCCACGATGACCACGACCATTGCCATAATCAAGGGCATCACCACCATGACCACGAGCATTGCTCTCCCGAAGGCTGCGCCGGGTGCAGCGGCTGTGAGCATACCCCTATGGAGGAGCTGGTCGCCCTGATGAAGTACATGGCAAATCATAACGCCGCCCATGCCCAGGAGCTGGCGACTCTTGCAAAGCAACTGGACGAAGCGGGGCAGCACATGGCTTATGAGCAGGTCATGCTGGCGGTTTCCGACTACGAAAAGGGCAATATGCGCCTTTCCGCTGTTTTGGCGGCACTGTCTTAAGGGAGGAACAAATCATGTGCCTTTCTACGGTTTATAAAAACGAAAAATCTCTGGACAATGTGGTGATGAAAAATGTCATGCGGCTGGAATGTAAGGACGGCATGGTCATCGTCACTGACCTGATGGAGCGTCAGGTCGCCATTCAGGGGCGGCTCGCGGAAGCCAATCTGGTGGATGGCATCGTTCTGGTGATGGAAGAAAAGTAAAAACAAAAACACCTGCTAAAATCCGGCAGGTGTTTTTTGGCAGGTGAAGAAAAATGCGTTATATCAAGCTATGGGTATTGCTTCTGCCCTTGCTCCTTCTGGGGGGCTGCGGAGAAAAGCAGCACCAAAAACAAGTTTATGCCATGGATACGGTAATGAACCTGACCGTCTGGGGTGACGGCTCTGCCCTGAATGATCTGCAGCAGCTATTGCAAAAGGCGGAGACACAGCTTTCCGTTACCAAGCCCGCCTCTCTGGTCAGCCGTCTCAATGCCGGGGAGACGATCACGCCGGAAGGAGAGATTTACGCCCTTTTGGAGGATGCCGCAGCCTTGGGAGAAGCCACCGGAGGAAGTCTGGACATTTGCTTGTACCCGGTGACCCGGCTGTGGGGCTTCACCACAGGGCAGTATCATGTTCCCGGAGAAGGGGAATTGGAGGAAGCCTTGTCCCGCACCGGAAACCAACGGCTCATTTTGGAAAACGGCACTGCCCGTCTGGAAGCAGGCGCGCAGATGGACTTGGGTGCTGTGGCAAAGGGCTGGGCAGGGGCGCAGTGTATACGGCTTTTGGAAAAAAATTCCGGAGTAAGCTGCGCCATGCTGTCTTTGGGTGGAAATATCCAGACCTACGGCACAAAAGCGGACGGAAATCCCTGGCGCATTGGTGTGCAAAACCCAAAAGGCAGCGGACTGGCAGGGGTGCTGGAGCTGGAAGGCACTTGGGCGGTAGTCACCTCCGGGGGCTATGAGCGGTATTTTGAGGAAAACGGCAGGATCTATACCCATATTATTGACCCCGCCACAGGCTACCCCGCAGAAAACGACCTTGCTTCCGTTACCATTGTCAGCAAAAACGGTTTGCAGGCAGACGGTTTATCCACGGCTCTTTATGTCATGGGGCTGGAAAAAGCGGCGGAGTTTTGGAGAGAAACCGGGGATTTTGAGGCAGTCTTTATTACAAAAGATGGCAAGCTCCATGTAACCGCCGGGTTGGAAGAACGACTGAAAGAGCCGGCGGGGGAGGTTTCGGTGCTGGAGCAATAAAATTGGGGTTGGTGGACAGTTTTGGATGCACCATTGTAACAGCCACAGTCAAGCATAAATATCATTGAAAAATCTATAGCAACACAGCAAAAACTATGATATAATACGCAGGTAAAGCAAATGAAAGTAATGAGGAAGCAATATGGCTAAGATAAAATCAGCAAGGAATAAAACCATTGATCTTTCAGTTGAGGACGGAACGGCATTCCTCGGTCGTTGCATTCAAGTTGATACTGTGCAATCATCTCTTGACAAAGTAATCAACAAAACAATTTTAGGCGATACTTTTGAAGTTATGTCTCTTTTGCCACACAATAGCATTGATTTAGTGGTTGCCGATCCCCCCTATAACCTGACTAAGACATTCAATGGCACTACTTTTTCCAAGAAAACGGTTGAGGATTATGAAGAATATACACGAAAGTGGATATCTTTGGTTTATCCTCTGCTGAAAGACGATGGATCGATCTATGTCTGCTGCGACTGGGAAACAAGCCTTATCATAGGTCGCGTATTGGGTGAGTTTTTTACCGTCAGAAGCCGCATCACATGGCAGCGCGAGAAAGGTCGCGGGGCATCTGCAAACTGGAAAAATGGTTTGGAAGATGTTTGGTTCGCCACAAAAACTAATAAATACACATTTAATCTCGATGCTGTAAAAATCAGAAAGAAAGTGATAGCACCTTATAAAGTTGATGGCAAGCCGAAAGACTGGGA
>JAZNYB010000240.1:0-3694 GCA_045594185.1 Faecousia sp.
GGCGGGTTTCAGATACTTTTTCATAGTTTCCTCCCAATGTGGTTTATTTCAAAGACAGGATCAGCCAAAAGATCCCACTAAAAACAGGCTGGTGAAGTAAATAGAGCCAAAGAGAATGTTTGCCGCAAAGCCGCAAAAAGCGGATGGGCAGAATTTCGGGATTTACCTTGGGTAGAAGGGATTGCTGCTTACGATACAGGGTTCTGCCTAAAAATGCACCCAGCAGGAAAAAGCCGAAGTGGGGCAGCAGGGGGAAATAATCGGCAGAGATAAACTGAGGACTGACCAGTCCCAAGGGCATCAACCAATTGTGGCTTAGATATACCCGGCTGAGCAGAAGACCTGTCACTGCCAAAATGACTCCGATGGCGGCCAAGACCCAATTGGGAAGCTTTCGGAACAGCGGCCAAAGCAGCATACAAACGCCTAAGCAATGGAGGACACCGAAATAAATGATCACACCGTTGTCTGCCATGCCCAGAAAATACATGCCGGCGGTGACGGCACTGATGACCAAGCCGCAGAGAAATACCAAAATGCCACGGCGGATACAGCGGCTGCCCAAAGTCACGCAAATACCGGAGATCAGCAAAAATAACACGCCGCCCCATTGCTGAATGAAAAGATACAAGGCCGGATATTCCAATTCGATAATGCCGTAAAGATCTGTCATATCATACATAAGATGAATAAACATTACACACAAAATGAACAGACCCCGGAGGGCATCCAATTCCCAAATGCGCTTTTTCATGGTTACACATCCTGTTTTGCGGCTTCTTCTTCCAAAACCCGGTAGGCAACCTTACCAACCAGGGTTTTGGGCAGCTCGGTGCGGAATTCCAGCTCTCTGGGCATGGCGTATTTGGCGATGTGGGCTTCGCAGTAGGTCAGCAGCTCCTGACGAAGCTCCTCCGTGGGCTCGATTCCCGGCATGGGAACCACATAAGCCCGAACCTTTTGCACCCGGTAGGGATCTTTTACACCGATCACGCAGGACAGCAGCACCTTTTCGTGACCGTCAATGATGTTTTCAAGCTGAGAGGGGTACACATTATAGCCGGAGGTAATGATCATCCGCTTCATTCTCTGTCGGAAGTATACAAAGCCGTCGTCATCCATGTGACCCAAGTCTCCCGTGTGGAGCCAGATACGACCGTCGCCGTGGGCTTGCAGGGTGTGGGCAGTCTCCTGAGGATTGTCCATATAGCCCAGCATCACCGTAGGTCCGGACACGCAGATCTCGCCCTCGGTGTTGGCGGGTTGCTCCTCCGTTGTCCCCGGTGCTACGATCTTATAATAGGTATCAGGGAAGGGAACGCCGATAGAGCCGGAGCGGGCATAGCTTTTGGGAGTAAGGCAGGAGGCGGTGACACATTCCGTCGTGCCGTAGCCCTCCCGGATCTGCTCGGCGCAGTTGTGGGCTTTCAGGAAAGTGTCCACCTTCTTTTTCAGCTCCACGGACAAACTGTCGCCCCCGGAGAAGATCCCCTTCAGGAAGCTCAGGTCTACCCCCTCCAGATCCTCCGAGCGCAGCAGTGCTTCAAAGAGGGTAGGAACGCCGGGGATCAGGTTGGGCTTTTCGGTTTTCAAAATATTGGCGTAAGTTTTTACATTGAACTGAGGAACCAAAATACAGGTCGCGCCACCAATGAGGGCGGTATGGATACCAATGCCCAGACCGAAGCCGTGGAACAAAGGCATAACAGACAGCATTTTCATTCCCGCCACGGAAGTCAGACCGGAAGCGGCGATGGTTTGCAGACCAAGGGCGTTAAAGTTCAGGTTGGAAAGCATAATGCCCTTGGTTGTTCCGGTAGTGCCGCCGGAGTAGAGGATCGCGCCGCAGTCCTGAGGCTTTCCAATGTCTCTGGGCAGCTTTCCCTTTGAACTCTTGCCACCTGCAAGGAAGTCGCCCCAGGAGAGCCATCCTTTTGAGGGCAGCTTGCGAATGGCTCTTGCTCCCTTGGTCAGGGGATACAGCAGCTTCTTTACACCGGGCAGCTCGTCCTGAATCCGGGCAATGAGGATGGTGCAGGGCTTTTCCAGCTTGGGCAAAATCTCCTCCACCTTATAATAAAACTGATCCAGAGTCAAAATCGCCTTGCTTTTGGAGATGTTCAGATAGAAGGCGATCTCTCCAGGCGCGGACAGGGGGTGGATCATGTTGGGAATGGCACCCAGACGGTTCAAAGCATAGAAGCAGTCCAGCCCTTGGGGGGAGTTGGGCATGGCGATGGTCACCCGGTCACCCCGCTTGATCCCCATGGCGGCAAAGGATTTGGCTGTTAATTCAACGCGCTCCATGAAGTGGGCGTATGTGGTATTCTTTCCCATAAAGGAATAGGCAATGCTCTGGGGATATTTCGCGGCAGTTTCCCGGAGGAGCTGATACATGGTTTTGCGGGGATAGTCGATGTGAGCGGGGGTGTTTCCGTAGAATTTTACCCAAGGGGCAGAAGCGGAAAGCGGCATAACGGATCGTCCTTTCGTTTTTTATCTGTAAAAGGCTGAGAAGCAAATTTTGGTTTGTCGAGCTGTTTGCGGATTTGCTCCGCACAAAATTTTTTCAATCCTTCCCCGCAAGGGGACACCACAACTTCTCTGAAGGAGCAATTTCACATTCGCGAAGCAAATATTTCACAGCGAAGCTATTTCACTCGCCGCAAGGCGAATTTCACTCCAATTTATGAGCCGACAGGCACATAAATCGGAATTTTCGGGGGATCGTTGCTTGCGGCTGCTTTTTCTATTATACCACGATATTCCAGGAAATAAAGTGTCAACATCTTGAAAACGCAAAAAGTCCCGGTGAAAAGGGAGGCGCATCCTCCGCTTATCCACCGGGACAGCTTTATTGATTCAGTCCATGGTGTTTCCGTGGCAGACCATTTCCGCAGGGCCGGTGAGCAGCAGCTCTGTAATGCGCCCCTGCTCCAAGGTGACATCCACGGTCAGCGTGCCGCCGGGATTTTCCACCCGCACAGACCGTCCGCTGACCTTTCCTTGCACCGTCAAAAGGGCGACCAGAGAGCCTGTCCCCGTGCCGCAGGCGTAGGTGAAATCCTCCACCCCCCGCTCGTAGGTGCGGATGACCAGATGATCTTCCCCCAGAAAATCATACAAATTGGCGTTTGCCCCCTTGGGATAGGCGGGGTCATGGCGCAGCCGCTTTCCCAAGGGTCGCAGGGTGTCAAAATCCAAATCCTTCAAGCCCTTGACCGGGAAAACGCAGTGGGGCACACCGGGATCTCCCAATTCACAGTAGCCGGTCAGCCCCGCTCCTGCCTGACGGGAGGGGTCTAAAACGGAAGGATCGTTCAGCCGCACCCGATACTGCTTCTCGCTCAGGCGGTGACCAGTGACCAAGCCGGCGGTGGTTTCTACCTGTTGCACCTCTCCCGCCAGCCCCATTTCATAACCGAAGCGGCAAATACACCGGGCACCGTTGCCGCACATTTCCCCCACAGAGCCGTCGGAGTTGAAGAAGCCCATGGCAAAGTCGCCGCCCCGGGTGGCATCCTCAATGGCAACAAATCCATCCGCTCCAATGCCAAAACGACGGTGGCACAGCTTTTTCGCCAGCTCCCCCAGCTCCTTGGGGGCGCGCTTTTCCTTGCGGTTATCTATAATAATGAAGTCGTTCCCGGCTCCATTCATTTTCCAAAATTCCATGGTAGTACCTCCCTAAAGG
>JAZNYB010000241.1:0-4049 GCA_045594185.1 Faecousia sp.
CGGCCGGATGTGCTCATCGGCGGCTTCCACTTCATGAAGTTGGATCCCCAGACCGATTCCCCTTTCCTGACAGAAGCTGCCCGGCAGGTGCTCCCCTGCTCCACCGTTTATTACACCGGTCACTGCACCGGCGACGGTCCCTACGCATTTTTGAAAGCCCGAATGGGCGACCGCCTCCATCCCCTGTCCACCGGAACCATATTTGAAATATGAACCCAACGAAAGGATGTGCTCTCCATGAAAAAAATGCTTTCCCTGATCCTCTTGCTTGCTATGCTGACTTGTCTGTTCTCCGGCTGCAATCTACAGAAGGAACGGCCCGAGCTTATTGTTTTTGCTGCTGCCTCTTTGGAAGAACCTTTGACGGAATTGAAAAAGCTCTACCTGAGTGAACATCCAGAAATCCCCATTCGCTTTTACTTTGACTCATCCGGCACTTTGAAAACCGCCATCCTGAACGGCGCGGACTGCGATATTTTTATTTCCGCAGGCCAAAGGCAGATGGATGAACTGGACATCAACGCGGATCCTTCTGTAAATACGGAGGAAGTGGATCGCGTGGTAACAAAAACCCGCTTCAATATTCTGGAAAACAAAGTTGTTTTGGTCGTTCCAGCCAATAATCCTGCAAATATCAATTCCTTCGATGATCTGATTGCGGGTTTGGAGGCAGGAACCGTTCTTCTGGCTATGGGCAACTCCGATGTTCCCGTGGGGCAGTACACCCAAAAAATCTTAGCCTACTATGGGCTGGACGAAAAAGCTCTGGCACAGTCCGGCTGCGTTACCTACGGCTCTAATGTAAAGGAGGTCACCACGCAGATTTCCGAGGGCGTGGTTGACTGCGGCATGATCTACGCAACGGATGCCTTCTCCGCGGGACTCACCGTGGTAGACACCGCCACGGCTGAAATGTGCGGTCAGGTCATCTACCCCGCCGCCAGACTGAAGACCTCAAAAAACCGGGAGGCAGCGGATGCCTTTCTGGAATTTTTGAAAAGCGATGCAGCCGATGCGGTCTTTGAAGCCGTTGGTTTCACGCCCATTGGATAAACGCCACAGAACGGGACACCGCTTTTGATGCCCGCCTGTTTACCGTTACATAAAGGATGATCGCTCATGGATTGGTTTCCCCTTCTAAACTCCATAAGAATTGCGGCAATCAGCACCGTGATCATATTTTTCCTCGGCATTTTCGCCGCCTACTATATCTCCAAAGTACCCCGTGTGGTAAAGGGCATAGTGGATGTGTTTCTCACGCTGCCCCTTGTGCTGCCGCCTACGGTGGTTGGGTATCTCCTTCTGCGGGTGCTTGCTCCCAAAAGGGTCATTGGGGCGTGGTTTCTATCCGTCTTTGACCTGAACCTGACCATGACCTGGTGGTCTGCCATTTTTGCCACGGTGATCGTGACCTTCCCCCTGATGTACCGAACCGCAAGGGGGGCTTTTGAATCCTTCGACGAAAGCTTAGCCCACTGCGCCCGGTGTTTGGGGCGTTCCAATACATATATCTTCTGGAAAATTCGGATGCCCCTTTGTAAACAGGGCATTCTGGCGGGAACGGTGCTTGCCTTTGCCAGAGCCTTGGGAGAATACGGAGCAACCAGCATGGTGGCGGGCTACATTCCCGGGCACACCGCCACCATTTCCACCACGGTCTATCAGCTCTGGCGCACCAACAATGATGCTTTAGCCTTCCGCTGGGTGCTGGTGAATCTGGGAATTTCCTTCGTTGTCCTTCTGGCTGTGAACCTTCTGGAGCGGAAGCCCAAACAGCCCCAAAGAAAAGGAGGGGTCTAGGTGGCTTTGTATGTAGACATAGAAAAAAGGCTGGGGAATTTTCACCTGAAAGCGCAATTTCAGGCAGGAGACGAAACTCTCGCCCTTTTGGGTGCTTCCGGATGCGGAAAAAGCATGACCCTGAAATGTATCGCCGGGATCGAAAAGCCGGACAGAGGCAGGATCGTTTTGGACGGCGTGCCCCTCTTTGATTCTGAAAAAAGGATCAATCTGCCCCCTCAAAAGCGGCATACCGGGCTGTTATTTCAAAACTACGCCCTGTTTCCCCACATGACCGTGGAGCAAAATCTTCTTGCGGGAGCTGCCAGAGAAAAAGACGGAACACACCGGAAAGAAGCGGTCAATGCCATGCTCCACCGTTTTGGGCTGTGGGAGCTGCGGAATCACTACCCCCATCAGCTCTCCGGAGGGCAGCAGCAGCGCACCGCTTTGGCTCGGCTTCTGGTGTCCCAGCCAAAGATCCTCCTTTTGGACGAGCCCTTTTCCGCACTGGACAGCCATCTGCGTTTTCAGATGCAGGAGGAGCTGCGCCGGGTCATGGAGGAATTTGGAAAGACTGTCCTGTTTGTCTCCCACGACCGGGACGAGGTGTTCCGGATGTGCCAAAGCATTGCCCTCATGGGTAAGGGCACTATTGATACCATAGGTACTAAAAAAGCGGTTTTCGCTGACCCAAAGACCACTTCCGGGGCGGCACTGACAGGCTGCAAAAATATTTCCCGGGTAATTCCTGAGGGAGAAACCTGTGTTTTTGCCACGGATTGGGGAATCACCTTGACACTTCCCCAGCCCTTGGATAACATAGATGCCATTGGGGTTCGGATGCACGATATAAAGCCGGGGCAAGGAGAAAATACATTCCCCTGTCAGGTCGTAGAGGAAATTGAAAATCCCTTTTCCTATACCTTGATGGTGCGCCCTTTGGATGCTCCCCATGCCAAGCCCATTGGCGTGGAAATACAAAAAGAAAACTGGCAGAAGCAGCGGGGTTCTCTGCTGGACATTTCCATTTCCGCCGCTTCTATACTGCCCCTGCGGGACGATACACGGGAGGATGATACCAAATGAAAAAGGTCAATGTAGAAAACGCGATCGGCATGGAGCTTTGCCACGACATTACCGCCATGCGGGACGGCTTCAAGGGCGCGGCTTTCAAACGGGGACATATCATCACAGAAAAGGACATTCCGGAGCTTTTGGACTTGGGTAAGCGCACCGTTTTTGTATGGGAAGAAAACGCCGGAGAAATTCACGAGGAGGATGCCGCCCGGCGCATGGCAGCTATGGCGCAGGTGGAAAACGCCCACTATACCGAGCCCTCCGAAGGAAAAGTCCTGCTTTTTGCCGACCAAAGAGGAATGTTCCGGGTCAACAAGGCACTTTTAAGCAAGGTCAACGCCATTGGGGACATTACCATCACCACCCTCCCCGACCACTATCCCGTAGAAGTGGGAGCAAGGCTGGCATCCATGCGGATCGTTCCTCTGGTGACCCAAGAGGAGCAGATCATCAGAGCAGAGCAGCTTTGCAAGGACGAAAAACTTTTAGACCTGCGCCCCTACCAGCACAAGAAGATCGGCGTGATTATCACCGGTTCCGAGGTCTATTCCGGACGCATTCAGGACAAGTTCCAGCCTGTTGTGCGGGCAAAAATGAAGCACTATCCCAGCGAAATTATAGGCGTTACCATTTGCGACGACGATTTGGACATGATCGTAAACGCTGGGAAGGCTTATTTGGAGCAGGGTGCGAACTTTCTGATCTTTACTGGCGGTATGTCTGTTGACCCGGATGATCTGACCCCTACTGCCATTCGCCAGTTGGGAGCAGAGATCGTAACCCACGGTGTGCCCTCTCAGCCGGGAAACATGACCCTGGTTGCCTATTTGGGAGATATTCCTATTCTGGGTGTACCCGGGGCTGCCATCAGTCTTCCCACCACCATATTTGATGTGCTTCTGCCTCAGATCTTTGCAGGAGACAGGCTGACCAAGGAAGAACTACTGCATCTTGCAGAGGGCGGGCTGTGCCAGATGTGCAAAAGCTGCCATTTCCCCAACTGCACCTTTGGAAGGTATTAAGCTATGACAGATCGCTTTGGAAGGAATATTTCCTATTTGAGAATGTCGGTGACAGAGCTGTGCAACCTGCGCTGTCGGTACTGTATGCCGGAAACGGGGATCTGCAAAAAAAGCCACGAGGATATGCACACAGAGGAGCAAATGGTGCAGGCGGTGGAGATCGCCGCT
>JAZNYB010000242.1:0-6122 GCA_045594185.1 Faecousia sp.
CCCACCAGGATCAGGGGTATTGCCAGCTTGGAGCCGATGTTGGTAATGGGGATAATGGCAGTGCGGAGCTTAATGGGAAAGTACCCCACGGCGTGCTGTACGGCATGACCCGCTTCGTGGCAGGCAACACCGATGGCGGCGGTGGAGCTGCTGCCATAAACACTGTCGGAAAGGCGGATCACATTTGCTCCGGGGTCGTAGTGGTCGGTAAGCTTGCCGGAAACCCGCTCCACCCGGACATTACTTAGACCGTTTGCCCGAAGCACCTGCAAGGCGGCATCGGCACCGGTGATATGACGGCGGGTAAATTGGGAAGCGTATTTGTTGAAGGTGCTGTTGACATTGCTGCTTGCCCACAAAGACAGAATGACGGCAGGAAGAACGAGAACAAGATAAGTCCAGTCAAGATAAAACATAGAACACCTCAGTAAGTGTATTTCGATCCTCTTACAAGTATTCCCTGGGCTCCAGAGCTTCAATCATTCTGGGTGTGAGCGCACCGAGGAAAAGATTGTCTGCCTGCTGGTGAAGGGTCTGCAAAGCACCGGCAGAGAGATTTACCGGCACCTGACCGGGCATAAACAGATCGTTGTCCAAAATGAAATGGACTTCCGTTCCCTGCGGCTGGTTGCCCTTCTTGATCAGACCGGGACCGGCGTGAAGCTTCACATGAGCGCCGCCCCGGAGCTTCATTTCCGCGTCAAAGGAGCAGCGGGTGGTGGCAGCCTCCTGCACATCCTCCTCCGCCAGAATACCCAAATAGCAGGACTGGAACAGCTCCCGGAAGGGAACATCCTCCAGATCCAGAGCTTTTCTGGAAAAGGCATTGATGTAACGCAGACCTACCCGTTCAAAATAGGCGGGCTGATAGGTTTTGATGAAGGAAACCAGAGGAAGATCCAACTTTTTGGCAAAGTCCTCCCATGTGGTATACCGCAGACAGGACAGGGAAATAAAGGTGCTGGTGAGATTGACCCGCCACACACCGTCAGCGGATACAAACTGGTAATTGGTGACTTCCTTCTGGGGCTGCATCTGCATATTTCCGGGCGTTCCCACCATGCGGGGAGGGGGTGCTTCTCTTACTGCCCTGTACTGGGGAAATTCTCTGCGGATGGCTTCCTGAAAATCCGCGGGAACACGGGTTTCAATGGTGAGGATCTCCGGGAAGCGGAGCTGGCAGATGACCTCCATAAGCTGATGATTTTGGAATCGGCGGCGAGGTTCACTGGAAAACATAAGTAATAACTCCTTTCAGACAGGAATGTTTTTTGCTTTACCATATTATAACCCAATCCTTTCAAAATCGCAAGGCTGACAGTGGGGTTTTGGGGGAGTTATTCTTTACTTTTCTGTAAACTTTGTTATAATGGGAGCAAGGAAAGGAGCGAATGTCCCGTGGAAGTTTTGTATTTTTTTGAATCTATCCGAAATCCGGTGCTGGATGCCTTCATGCAGTTTGTAACGGAGTTCGGCTCTGAGACTTGCTTTTTGGTGGCGGCTCTGGTGATGTACTGGTGCGTGGACAAAAAGCACGGCTACTATCTTATGGCAGTGGGCTTTTTGGGAACCATTGTCAATCAGTTTATGAAGCTGTTTTTCCGTATCCCCCGCCCGTGGATCAAAGACCCGGATTTCACCATTGTGGAATCAGCCAGAGCGGATGCCACAGGCTACAGCTTCCCCAGTGGACACAGCCAGACCGCTGTGGGCAGCTTCGGTGTCATTGCCGTGACCGCAAAGAGAAAATGGGTCAGATGGCTGGGGGCGGCGTTTATGGTGCTGGTGCCTGTGTCCCGGATGTATTTGGGCGTGCATACACCTGCGGATGTGCTGGTGGGCAGCCTGTGCGCCATTGCGCTGATCATTATCCTGCGACCTGTGGTTTACAGCGAAAAGAAATGGGTGATTCCTGCTCTCATGGGCTTTATGATCGCCTGCGGTGTGGGCTTTCTGGCTTACACGGAGCTGGGGAGCTTCCCTGCGGATGTTGATCAGGAAAACCTTGCCCATGCCACAAAGAACGCCTACACCCTTTTGGGCTCTATGCTGGGCTTTCTGGTGGGCTATCTGGTGGAAGTAAAAAAGGTGAACTTCCGGGTGGATGCCATTTGGTGGGCGCAGGCAATGAAGATCGTCTTTGGCTTGGGACTTGCGGTGGCACTGAAAGCCGGCCTGAAAGCTCCTTTGATGGCTTTGTTCGGTGGACATGACTTTGCTCACTTTGTCCGCTATTTTGTGGTGGTGATCTTTGCCGCCCTTCTGTGGCCCATGACCTTCAAATGGTTTTCTCAATTGGGAGGAAAAAGCAAGTGATCATTTTTTGGATTCTTTTGGGGATCATACTTTTGGTTCTGGCAGCGGGATATATTATTTTTCGCCTTGCCAGCGTTCCGGGAAAAAGAGCGGAGCTTGTGAACATGGAGCTTTTGGATTCCCAGCTTGACAACACTCTGCCTATTCCCATTAAAGAAGGCATCGACTTTATGAAGGAATTTGCCCCCCAAGAGCTGACTATGACGACCTTTGATGGCGTAAAGCTCCGGGGCAGATGGGTCCCGGCGGAAAATGCCCGGGGAACATTTCTTCTGCTTCACGGCTGGAGCGGCAGTGTGGAAAGGGATTTCTGCTGTATTCTTTCCGTGTATCACAATATGGGAATGAACCTTCTCATGGCAGACCAGCGGGCGCAGAACAAAAGCGGCGGACGGTATATGACCTTCGGTGTGAAGGAAAGCCGGGATGCCGCCCACTGGGTGCGGTATCACAATGAGCATTTCGGAGCGTGTCCTCTGATCATTGACGGCATTTCCATGGGAGCAAGCTCCGCTCTTATGGCGATGGAGCATGAGCTGCCCAACAATGTGCGGGGCATTATCGCTGACAGCGGCTTCACTTCTCCGTGGGATATTATCGCACAGGTGGCAAAGCAGTCGGCGCGCGTTCCGGCGTTTCCCTTGATCTATGCCACAGCCCTGTGGTGCAAGCTGCTGGCTGGGTATGACCCCAAAAAGCACACCACCATAGAGGCGATGAAGAAAAGCAGACTCCCGGTTCTGCTCCTGCATGGCATAGAGGATAATTTTGTGCCCTATACCATGAGTAAAGAAGCCTATGATGCCTATGAAGGAGAAAAGGAAATCCTTCTGGTGGAAGGCGCGGGTCATGGCATGAGCTATCTCACAGACCGGCAGCGGTGTACAAAGGTTTTGAACGGATTTATCAATAAGGTATTGGAGAATTAGTATGCACTACGCCAATATTAAAAACAATGACATTGCCAACGGCCCCGGGGTGCGGGTGAGCCTGTTTGTCTCCGGCTGTACCAGACATTGCAAAAATTGCTTCAATAAGGAAACCTGGGATTTTCAGTATGGAGAGCCTTTCACCGGTGAAACCATCACACAAATACTTTCCATGCTGGCTCCTGCCTATATCAAAGGTCTGACTGTTCTGGGCGGCGAGCCTATGGAGCCCCAAAATCAGCCGGGAGTGCTGGAGCTTTTGCGGCGGGTGAAGGAAAAATACCCACAAAAGACCGTGTGGCTGTTTTCCGGCTACACTCTGGATGGACATATTCTGGCAAAAAAGCTGGGAGACTGGGAAGTGACCCGGGAGCTTCTTTTCTGCGTGGATGTATTAGTGGACGGCCCTTTTATGGAAGAACAGAAGGATCTTTCCCTCCGCTTCCGGGGCTCCAAAAATCAAAGATTGATCGACATGAAAAAGACCTTGGCCCAAGGGGAGATCGTCCTCTGGGGAGACTGGCAAACGGAGGAGGGGCGAAAATGAAAGTTAAAAAGCTGGATCCAAAGGCAAAGCTGCCTACTTACGGTACAGAATATTCCGCCGGGGCAGACCTGTATGTGTGCATGGAAGAAGCTGTGACCATTTTGCCGGGGGAGACGAAGCTGCTTCCCACGGGGCTGTCCATCGCTGTACCAATCGGCTATGCGGGGCTGATCTTTGCCAGAAGTGGACTTGCCACCAAGAGGGGACTTGCCCCTGCCAACAAGGTTGGGGTCATTGATTCGGACTATCGGGGGCCTTTGATGGTTTCTCTTCACAACCACGGCACAGAACCTCAGGTCGTAGAACCGGGGGAGCGGGTGGCGCAGCTTGCCATCGTTCCGGTGATGATGCCTGAAATGGAGCTGGTGGAAGAACTGGATGAGACAGGACGGGGAACAGGGGGGTTTGGCTCTACGGGGAGAATGTAAGCACACACAGCGATACAATGAAATATTCTCAGCCTGCTGCAATTTTGATTTTGCGGCAGGCTTTTTTCATTTTCAGGGCATACTACACCAAAAGGAAATTAGAACCTTTTGGAAAGGACTGGTAATATGGCAACCCAAAAGCGGGGCGTTCGCAGCTTTCAGCCCCAAAATCCCCCGGTAATTACTGCCTGGGCAAGTATTGCGGGAAAGAAGGAGGGGGAAGGTCCTTTAAGTGCCTGCTTTGACTACGCCGGGAAGGATACCCTTTTTGGGGAAAAAACCTGGGAGAAAGCGGAATGTCGCTTGCAGGAGCTGGCTCTGGAAACCCTGTTAAAAAAGGCACACAAAAAGGAAAAGGATATTGATGTGGTGTTTTCCGGGGATCTTCTCAATCAGTGCATCAGCTCCAGCTTTGCCCTGCGGAACACGAAAATTCCCTCTCTGGGACTTTACGGCGCCTGCTCCACCATGGCAGAGTCCCTGCTTATGGCGACCATGGCAGTGTCCGGGGGCTTTGTGGAGCGGGCAGTGGCTATGACATCCTCTCATTTCGCTTCCTCCGAGAGGCAGTATCGATTCCCTCTGGGCTACGGTGGTCAGCGCACTCCCACCGCTCAATGGACAGCCACCGGCTCCGGGGCGGCAATGGTCTGCGCCACAGGCAGTGGACCGGTCATCGAAGCCGCCACCATTGGCACCGTCCGGGACTTAGGGATCACCGATGCCAATAACATGGGAGCGGCTATGGCACCTGCCGCCGTGGAAACCATCAGCCAGCACCTTGAAGATTTACGCCGCACCCCCCAGGACTATGACCTGATCGTCACCGGGGATTTGGGCAGCTTGGGCATGGAGATCGTAATGGATCAGTTTTACCGCATGGGCGTTGATATGGGAAGCCGTTATAGTGACTGCGGGGTTCTGCTCTTTGATGCAAAAAAGCAGGATGTCCACGCCGGTGGCTCCGGGTGCGGGTGCAGTGCCATCGTCCTTTGTGGGCATCTGCTGGACAGAATAAAAAGGGGAGAGCTGAAGCGGCTTCTGTTCTGCGGCACAGGAGCATTGCTTTCTCCGACTTCTACGCAACAGGGAGAAAGTATCCCCGGTGTATGTCATGCGGTTTCCATTGAAATGCGGGAGGAATGAGTGTATGGATTATGTAAAAGCCTTTTTGGTGGGTGGTTTTTTGTGCCTGATCGGTCAAATTCTCATCGACAAAACCAAACTGACCCCGGCAAAAATTCTGGTGTGCTATGTGGTAGCCGGGGTTTTTCTGGGAGCCGTGGGGGTTTATAAACCTCTGGTGGATTTTGCCGGAGCGGGAGCAACGGTTCCGCTTACCGGATTTGGCTATAATCTCGCCAAAGGTGTGAAGGAGGCTGTGAGCAGCGACGGTTTTTTGGGAATTTTTACCGGGGGACTGAAAGCGGCGGCAGGCGGGATCTGTATGGCGGTTGTGGGCTCTTTCCTGGCGGCGCCGATTTTTAAGCCAAAGGATAAAGCTTGAATGAACCGCAATCTTCGGGGCATACTACCTCTGCGGATGACCGCAAGAACCGATGATAATATGGAGGAACGAATGATGAATAACCAGAATCAGAACAGAAGCCAGAATCAGAACAACAACCAGAACCAGAATTACAGCCAGAATCAGAACAACAACCAGAACCAGAACAACAACCAGAATCAGAACAACAGCCAGAACAGAAGCCAGAACCAGCGCTAACTACTGCCCGAGCCTTTCGGGCTGATGGGAGCAAGAGGCTCCAAAGACGGCAAAAGCTGGCATCTCGCTTGGAAGATGCCAGCAGGCTGCCGCGTACATAGGAAGGCGACCCCCGGTTGAGGGTCGCCTTTTGCATATTATTGGGCTTGGATCTGTGCTTTCAGTGCATCCTGTAA
>JAZNYB010000243.1:0-6676 GCA_045594185.1 Faecousia sp.
CTGGGCGCATTGCAGGTGGACGAGGAAGGCTCTCTGGCTTCTCACATCATTCCCGGCAAGATGGTTCCCGGCATGGGCGGCGCAATGGATCTGGTTTCCGGTGCTGAAAATGTTATCGTCATTTCCACCCATACCGACAAGAAGGGCAACCCCAAGATCCTGCCCAAGTGTACCCTCCCCCTGACTGCTTACAAGCGGGTCAAGTGGATCATCACCGAGCTGGCTGTCATTGAGGCAACCGCAGAGGGGCTGGTTCTCCGGGAAGTCAACGCCGAAAGCTCCGTGGAGGAAATTGTTTCCAAGACCGGCGCAAAGCTGATCATTCCTGAGACCGTAGGTACTTTCTAACAATTCCTATCTTCCATTCTGCGCTATGCTTTGATTTGGACATAGAAATTCCCCCTAAAATAGACTTTGGATATTTCCATGGTCTACTTTAGGGGGATCATATCATTTGGTGAATACGGCAGGCGTTTTCTTATGAATTTTTTCTGTCTGTCAACGATCTTCATATAGCAGAAGGGATGCACCAAAGCAGTGCATCCTTTCTTTGTATTTCGATGCTTTATCCCCGAACCTCCCAGCCGGAGGGGATAAAGATTTGTGTGTACTTATCCACGGCGTAGTTGTCAGTCATGCCGGCAATGTAATCGCAAACTGTGCGCTCCATGCCGTCGAAGGAAAGCTGGGGCAAAAAGTCCTCCGGCAAGGCTTCCGGGTGCTTCATGTAGTATTCAAAGAGCATTTGAAGCATCATCTTTGCCTTGCTCTCCTCTCCCTTGGCTACCGGATTCTTGTAGACCTTTTCAAACATAAAGGCCCTCAAATCCTTGTGTGCCTTTTCAATTTGGGGAGACATTTGAATGACTCTTGCTTCTCTGGAGGTCAAAAGCACATCACAAACCAAGGTATTTACCCGATCCCGATGGCAGCAGCCCAAAATGTGGGTGATCTCTCTGGGAATATCCTCCTCCCGCAGGATGCCCGCCCGAATTGCATCGTCAATGTCATGATTTACATAGGCGATCTGGTCGGATTTCCGTACGATCTGTCCTTCCAAGGTATCCGGGACGAACTCGCCGGTGTGCCCCACGATTCCCATACGAACCTCATGGGTCAGGTTCAGCCCTTCCCCCCCTTTTTCCAGCAGGTCAACCACCCGCAGACTTTGCTCATTATGGCGAAAGGGCTTACCCCAGGCTTCCGTCAGGGCCGCTTCCCCGGCGTGACCAAAGGGGGTGTGTCCCAAATCATGTCCCATAGCGATGGCTTCGGCTAAGTCCTCGTTGAGATTTAGTCCCCTTGTAATCGTCCGGGCGATGCGGGCAACCTCTAAGGTATGGGTCATGCGGGTGCGATAGTGGTCGCCCTCCGGCTGTAAAAAGACCTGGGTTTTGTGCATAAGCCGCCGGAAGGATTTGCTGTGAACGATGCGGTCCGTATCTCTCTGATAGCAGGTACGCACATCGCCTTCTCTTGGAGCTTCCTGTCTGGGTCTGCCCCGGCTTTGGTCGCAAAACGCCGCTCTGGGGTCGAGAGTTTTGTGTTCTGCTTGTTCCAGAAGATCTTTTATCGTCACGGGTGATTCCTCCCTCGGTTCATGGTTAAAGTTTGGTTTGTAGGGCATCCTGTGGGCGCATTGGAAACAACAAATTGGAATTCATCAATTCCCCTGCAAAATGATTTCAATTCGTCCTGAAGGGACACCGCAACGACCACAATGTGGCTGCATCATACGCCGTCAGGCGCGCATCACTCGCCGCAAGGCGAACATCACCGAGCCGCAGTCTCCACAGGGAACGCCCGGTACTCCTGCCCCGTAACCATAGCCTCCAGGGTCGCCGCGGACATATCCGTCAGCCGCAGCAGGAAGTCATCTGTCCGTCCCTCCGGGAGAAGCACTTCCAACTCCACATCTGCCCCAAACTGGGTATCCCGGATGATTCCATCAAAGGCAAACACTTCCAGCTTCACCCGCTCATACCAGCTATAGGGTACGGGCAAATAAAGCACTGTCCACACTCGTTTTATGGACTTTCCAGCCGCATCCACGGCGATCTTCGCCCCTTTGGTGTAGGCTCTGACCAGTCCCCCCGCGCCCAGAAGGATACCCCCAAAATATCGGGTGACTACGCATACCACATTAAAAAGCCCCTCTCTTTGCAGGACTTGGAGCATGGGCATCCCCGCCGTTCCTCCCGGCTCGCCGTCATCGGAAAAGCGCACCGCACCGTCTTTGATGAGATACGCCCAGCAGTTGTGGGTAGCATCGTAATGCTGCTTCCGCATTTCTTCAATTTTGGCAAGGGCTTCGCTTTCCGTCTCCACCGGCCAGAGCCGCCCGATGAAGCGGGATTTTTTCTCTGTAAATTCGTCCTGACCAAACTGGGTTGGAACCAAATATTCCTCCATGTCAGCACTCCTTCATTACATACTCTTTCATCTGCCCAAACAGCACAGGGCCGCAGACTGCCTCTACCTGTATCCCCTCCGGGAGGTATTCCACACTTTGCACCTTGCCCTCCTGATGCAATCTGTCCAGAAGTCCGCCCTTGGCATAGGGAAGGAGGAAGATCCCCCGGTGCTGACCTCTTGCCAGATTCTTTTCCACCAGAGCCAAAAGCCTGTCTGTCCCCTGCCCCAGCTTGGCGGAGATGGCAACCCGATTTTCTCCAATGGGAATATCCTCTGAATCAACCAGATCCGACTTATTGTAGCACTGGATCACAGGAGTTCCCGGTTTTGCCAGCTTTTCAATGAGCTTGTCTACCACGGCGATATGGTCCTCTCTGTCCGGGTCGGAGGAATCGATCACATGAATGAGAAGGTCGGCATACTCCAATTCCTCCAAAGTTGCCCGAAAAGCATCTACCAAATGGTGGGGCAGCTTGGAAATAAAGCCTACGGTATCGGACAAAATCACATCCAAGGTATCACTGACCGTCAATGCTCTGGAAGTAGTGTCCAGAGTGTCAAAAAGACGGTTATTCGCCGGTATGCCAGCTCCGGTGAGAAGATTCAAAATGGTGGATTTTCCCGCATTGGTATAGCCCACCAGAGCTACCACAGGCACAGAGTTTTTCCCTCTCTGCCGCCGCTGGACGGAGCGCACCTTTCTGACCTGCTCCAATTCCTCCTCCAGCTTGGCGATACGGCTGCGGATATGCCGACGATCCGTTTCCAACTGGGTTTCGCCGGGGCCACGGGTACCAATACCACCGCCCTGCCGGGAAAGGCTCTTGCCCATGCCGGACAACCGGGGAAGCAGATACTTATACTGCGCCAGCTCTACCTGTAACCGTCCTTCGGCGGTCTTGGCTCTCTGGGCAAAAATGTCCAAAATCAGGGCACTGCGGTCTAAAACCGTTACCCCCAAAAGCTCCTCCAATACCCGAATCTGAGAAGGAGACAGGGCGTTGTCAAAGACCGCCATATTGGAATTTGTGGCTTCAATGAGCATCCTGACTTCCTCCGCTTTGCCCTGACCGATGAAGGTACGGGCATCGGGAGTGTGGCGGTTTTGCAAAATCTTCGCGGTGCAGAAGCCCCCGGCAGTTTCCAAAAGGGCTTCCAGTTCTTCCAAAGAAGCGTCGGTAGCGGTTTCGTCTTTTCTGAAGCAGTCCGCGTTCAGACCAACCAGCACCGCCCGCTCCTGAATTGGTTTGTCAAAATTTAATTCCATATCTTTACTCCTTTACATTCCGGCTTTCTTCCGGAGTTTTCCCTTCCGCAGTGCAGGAGTATACAAAAAGTCCGCACCACGAAAAAACGCAGTGCGGACTTCAGTCGATTACTTCAGGCCAAATCTCTTGTTGAACCGATCAACGCGTCCACCGGTATCGACCAGCTTCTGCTTGCCGGTGTAGAAGGGATGGCACTTAGAGCAGATTTCAACCTTGATGTCCTTCTTTGTGGAACCGGTTGTGAAAACGTTGCCACAGGCACAGCGGATCGTAGTCTGTTCATACTTGGGATGGATAGCTTCCTTCATGTCGTTTCACCTCTTTCTGCTCATCGGTAAAGGCGCAATGCGCCTGTAAATTCAATAGCCTAGATATAATACCATACTGTTTCGGGAATTGCAAGCATTTTTTTCGTTTTTTCTAAACTTCTTTTGATGGTCGTTTGCCAGGTTAAACGCAACTTTGAAGGAAGGAATGTGGCTCTTGCTTTGGCATAAGGGGGTTGTATTTTATTAGCAAATGACCTGCATACCAAAATCCGTAATTTTTCATGGATAATTCTTGACCCAGCCGCCGGGATGTGGTATGCTTTCCTATAGAAGTCCCCACCCAGCGCAGATCCAATTTTTATGACATAAAGGAGACGCCCAACCATGATAATCACAAAGAAAAAGCCCATTGAAGACCTGCTCGCCATGCTTCAGGGCGTACATAAGGTCGCCATTGTGGGCTGCGCCAACTGTGCCGCCGCCTGCCAGACCGGTGGCGAAAAGGAAGTTATGGAAATGAAAGCCTTTTTGGAAGAAAAGGGTTTTGAAGTGGTCGCTACCGTCCTGCCCGATGAGTGCTGCCACAAAATGCTGGTCAAGAAGGATACCAAGGTTCTCCGGGACTGCGGCGCGGAGGCCATCGTAGGCATGGCCTGCGGCGATGGCGTGCAGACCGTAGCGGACAACATTACCCTGCCCATCTACCCCGCCAACGACACACTGTTCTTAGGTCAGGTAGAGCGGGTCGGTATGTTCCACGAATACTGCCGGATGTGCGGTGACTGCGTTCTGGGCTCCACCGGCGGCATCTGCCCCATCACCAAGTGCGCCAAGAGTCTGGTCAACGGTCCCTGCGGTGGTCAGAAGAACGGCAAGTGCGAGGTCAACCCGGAAAACGACTGCGCCTGGATCATGATCTACAACCGTCTGGTTGCCATTGGTCAGGAGGACAAGCTCTTTGCCGCACGGAAGGACAAGGGTCATGCCCACGAAGCATACCCCAGACATATCAACTTGAGGGAGAAGAAATAATATGAGCCTGTTAGAAAATGCTTTAACACAAGGTCAGTTTGGTATTACTGCCGAAATGGCACCTCCCAAGGGTTATCACTTCGGGGAAGTGCTGGAAGTCGCCCAGCTTCTCAAGGGCAAGGTTCACGGTGTCAATGTGACCGATATGCAGTCCGCTTGCCTGAAGGCATCCTCTCTGGGTCTGTGCATCCAGCTTAAGCAGGCTGGGATCGAGCCTATTTTGCAGATCACCGGCAGAGATCGCAACCGCATGGCAATCATGGGTGACATTCTTTCTGCTGCCGCCTTTGGTATTGATACCATTCTCGCTCTTACCGGCGACCATCCCGTAGTCGGTGACTGCAAGGAAGCAAAGCCTGTCTATGATCTGGACTCCGTGGGTATTCTGAACATGGTTTCCCGCATGGAAGAAACCGGTGCGGACTGCGGCGGCAATCCTCTGGAGGGCGGCGCACCCAAGTTCTTCAAGGGCGCGGCTGTTACCCCTGTGTACGAGCCTCAGATTTTGCAGATCAACAAACTGCGCCAGAAGGTAGAAGCCGGCGCCCGGTACATCCAGACTCAGGGCATCTTTGATATGGACAGCCTGAAGCGGTTTATGGAAGCCGTGGATAAGGCAGGCATTCAGGTTCCCATTATGGCTGGCATTATCCCCTTAAAGAGCGCGGGCATGGCAAAGTTTATGAATGGCAATGTTCCCGGTATTGATGTTCCCCAGAGCATGATCGACCGACTGGCAGCCGCCGCCGAAGAAGGCAAGGCAAAGGGCGTGAAGGGTCTGCCCATGGCAATGGGTGTGGAAATGGCTGCGGAAATGGTAGCTCAGATCAAGTCTCAGGGCATCTGCCCCGGCGTGCATCTCATGACCATTGGTGCGGAAAAGAATATTCCTACCATTCTGGAAAAAGCAGGGATCAAGGTTTAAGTTTACATAATACAAAAAGGGTCTGTTACGGAGTGCTAAATTCCGCAGCAGACCCTATTTTTTAACCGTCCTGTTCATCCAGTTGGATTAGTCCATGCTCTTTCTCGAAGTCCGCAACTCTGCGCTTCATAAGCTGTTCCAGCTCCCGGTTTTTGGTGCGCCCTTCGTATTCTGCCACATAGCCAAATTTGTCCAGCAATTCCCGGTCTACACGGAGCGTAAAACGGCATAAATAGTCCTTCATTTTGCCAACCTCCTTTGACGAAGTATTGACAAAATTATAGCTCAGTATTATAATGAGATGACAGATTGACTAAGTTTTGACATCACAGAATTAGGAGAAAGAAATGGACTGCTACAAAGACCTATATTTCTATCTGTTCAACCAGATTACCAATGCCATTCACACTTTAGAATCTCATGATTCAAATCAAGCATTATCCATTCTTCGCAACGCCCAGATACAAGCCGAAGAAGCCTTCATTTCATGGGATAGCAGCACAGATAGCAAGCTAATACAATTCGTAATGCCCAAATAAAAGACATCGCAACTCGTTTTGGACGAAGCTGCGATGTCTTTTAATTCTCTTGTTCTTCCAGCCGGATGGGGCCATGCTCCTTCTCGAAGTCCGCAACTCTGCGCTTCATAAGCTGCTCCAACTTCCGGTTTTTGGTGCGCCATTCGTATTCTGCAACACAGCCAAACAGGTTTCAGCATTTGCAGCGGCTTCTGTTTTGCGCCCAAATGACAACACCATGAAATGCCG
>JAZNYB010000244.1:0-13805 GCA_045594185.1 Faecousia sp.
GAGGGGTCTTGCCAAGCCTGACAGCAGGAGGAGGTTGTGCAAATGTCCCCATTGTTGTGTTTTCCCCCTTGCCTTTGCCGCAGAGCATAGGTGCGGCAGACAACCGCCTGGGCTTTTTGTGCCTCAATGGGGAAATCCCCGGGCAGCTCTCCCATGACCGCACCCAAAAGATACTGCTGTAAGGTCATGGTCTGTGCGCTTCCGTCAGGCAGCAGAACCGTGAGGGTGATGGCTTCGTCTATGGAGGATGCTTCGGGCGCAGGGGTGTCGTCTGTGTTGGGTGTCGTTTCTTGTCTGCTTCTGTCATTTCCCGGTGCGCCCACCATAAGCCAAGGAAGCCAGATGCACAAAAAAGCAGTCAACGCCATTAAAAACAGAGCTTTTTTCAAAAAATGTCCCCCTTTGGCACAGAAAGACCGCATTGCTTTTGCGGTGATTCGCAAATTCTGGTTTGTGGGGCAGTTTTGGATGCCCCCGCCTTACAACCGGCTACGGAAAACAGCATTATAAATTGGAATTTGCATTTCCAATTCACACCAAAACCCCTGATTCAGATGTATCATAGCACAAAAAAGCAGCGGAACACCGCAAATAATGCACGGTATTTTTGCCCATTTTCGGTCAAAAGTCCACGAATCTTGACAATAGGTCCTTCAGAATGTATAATGTATGCAGTTTTCTTGAAATGGAGTGTCTGAGCTTATGCGGGCATTGAAGCAACTGTTTATATGGATCTTGATTCTGGCTTTGCTGGGAGGTGCCGCCTGGTATTTCCTTTCCTATAATCCAGCCCTCACAGCCGGTCTTTTGGCAGACTGGGGCGGGGCATCTTTGGAAAAAGGAAACACCGACTGGGCAATACAGTGTTACCGTTGGGCAAACGAGCTGCAAAAGGAGGATCAGGAAATCTCTCTGACCCTTGCCGGGATTTACAAATCTCAGGGCAACTACACCAAAACGGAATACACGCTGGTAAATGCCATTTACAATGGGGGAGACGAGACGGTCTACCGGGAGCTGTGCAAGGTATTCGTGGAGCAGGACAAGCTGCTGGATGCCGTGGAATTGCTGGATCACATTGCCGACCCGGTGATCCACGATGCTTTG
This sequence comes from Faecousia sp., assembly GCA_045594185.1. Taxonomy (GTDB): domain Bacteria; phylum Bacillota; class Clostridia; order Oscillospirales; family Oscillospiraceae; genus Faecousia. The sequence goes on from JAZNYB010000244.1 coordinate 1,108, forward strand.
AACGCGCAACGCCCCGCCGCGCCCGTTGCGGATGCAGAGCCGGGAATGTACAACCAGTATATCAGTGTCGGTCTGGATGGTCAGGGGGCAACGGTCTATACAGCCTTGGGAGAGAACTATCCCACAACGGACAGCCCCTATGATAAGCCCATTACTTTGGTGTTGGGCGAAAACATTATTTCCGCTCTCAGTGTGGGAGAAAATGGTCTGGTCAGCCCTCTGGCGGTCTTTGGATATACCGTCGGCGGCGTGGTGGAGACGGTGGAGCTCACCGACCCCGCTTTGGAGGGTTATGTCCGGGAGCTTTTGGGGCGCAGTGACAGTTACGACCTGACCACCGCAGACCTTTGGAGCATTGAAGAAATGACAATCCCCGCGGAGGTAACGGATTTCAGTCAGATGGGCTATTTCTCCGGGCTTCTGCGCCTGACCATCAAGGAGCAGAAGGCACTGGATATCAGCTTCCTTTCTCAGATGTCCAAGCTGGTGAGCCTTGATCTGAGCGGCTGCGCACTGGATTCCCAGCAGCTTTCTGTCATTGCGGGGCTTCCCTATTTGCAGGAGCTGAATATCTCCGGCTGCGGGCTTTCCACCATCGCCGGCTTGAGTGGCATGACCGGTCTGGTAACACTGGATGCTTCCGTGAACAGCATTTCCGACCTGAGCCCGCTTATGGGAAACGCGGGGCTTACCACTGTGAACCTGCAGCACAACGCCATTTCCAATTTTGGGGCGTTGGCAAATCAGGAGAGCCTTCTCCGGCTGGATCTTTCCCATAATTCTCTGGGTGACCTGTCCGCTGTTGCCACCTGCAAAAATCTCTCTTATCTCAATGTTTCCAACAATGTCCTGACTGCCCTTCCCGGCATTTCCGCTCTCACCAAGCTGTCTGAGCTGGATGCCTCCTACAACGATTTGGCAGACATTGCCGGTATCGGAAGCTGTGCCGCTTTGGAAAAGGTGAATCTGTCCAACAATGCTCTGACCCTTATGGACGAGCTGGTGGGTTTGCCGGAGCTGACGGATCTGGATGTTTCCTATAACGACATCGTCATTATCCCGGACTTCCCCGACAACGCTAAGATTGCCTCCTTTAACGGCTGTCACAACTTCTTTGAGGATGTAAGCGGCCTGGCAGACCTTCTCAGTCTCAACTACGTGTATCTGGATTATAATAACATTACAGACATCAATGTACTGGCAGGCTGTATCAATCTGATTCAGGTCAATGTGTTCAAAACCAATGTAGAAGATGTTTCTGCCCTTTTGGATATGGATGTGATTATTTCTTATAATCCTACCTGATGAACAGCGCAAAACTCCCCCACCAAAAAACCGGTGGGGGATTTGTGTTTTTGAAGGTTTATTCTGTGGGATTCAGCTTGTTTGCAATGATTGCGATTTGCTCTGTGGTCAAAGGATCTGCGTTACTCCAAGACAAAAACAAGATCTTGTCTTCCCACAAAACCAGATAGGTAACAAAGTCATAATGCTCGTCGTTGACCTGCCACACATAGACCTCCTCTGCGCCCCACGGACTTGGGTCGCCAGGGGAGCCATTGGCATACAAAGCCAGACAGTCATCATACAGACAGGATAACCTCACCGTGTACAGTTCATATAGCATTGCGGGACAAGCTTCTTTTCCGTGATACCGTTCTTCCGCTCTCAGGAAAGACAGGAACGGTGAGTTCTCTGCCATATGGAGTGTTCTGCCGTATTGGGAGGTATCCCCGGCATAAAAATCAGCCATGACCAAAGGCAGCTCATCATCGTGGAGATCCAGAGTGTGACCAAAGCCGTCATCGTATGTGCCCACAATTCTCTTTTCATAGCCACCTTCCGGCAGCTCGTCCGCCAGGATGAAAAGCGGGATCTGAATACCAACCAGCAGAACGATGGTTACGATACAGACAATAACTCCCCGCCATTTTTCTGAAAACCGGGCGGGCATCAGCAGAAGACACAAAAGCTCTGTTAAGGGAATGGATATAACAATGCAGCCCAATATGGTGATGTACGAAAGGAATTCCTGTCCCATGCCTATATATGCCAGAATGATCAGAATTGATGCCAGAATTCCGCCGGCACAGCCCCAGGAAAGCAGCCGGGCGGGGCGATACTCCAGAAATTTCTGTTTTTCTTTCAAAACGAGACGAGCCTTTCTGCTCCAACGCCAAAATGCAAGCCACTGACCTGCGGTCATGGTAAAAAACAGGATATAAACGGTTGTGAGAAGCAGGGAAGAGCTGTCCAGCAAATATTTCAAAGGTTCGTCAAAAAAACGGAGAAGAAGCAGAAGGAAATTGATCAGATAAATTCCACAGAAAATTGTCATATTCTTGCAGGATTGCTTCAAGAGGCGATGGGTATCTTCCTGCTTTTGGGTGGCAGACTCTACAACAGGGGCAGCAGTGGGCGCATCTGTGTAAAAAATCAGAAAGCTGTCCTGTTTTGCTGCCAGTCTCCAGCCCTTTTCCTCAGCGGCGTCGCAACGCTGCCGCTCACGGGGCGCATCCGAATTCTTTTTCTCTACCCCTTCGGGAAAGCTGACCACTTCGTAACGGAGCTTTTGGGGTTCTATGCGCCGGAATCGAAACAGAAAGCTGCCTGCGCCTTCCAAAAGCCAGCCTTCTGCTGCCATTTTTTCCAAATAGCGTTCTATGAGGCGGTGACGATACAAGGAAGCGGGAATGAGTGTATATTTTGTCTTTTTCACGGAAATCCGTCCTTTTCTCATAAACAGAAAACACTGCTTATAACAGATATTGGTCGTCTGCACTAATTATACCGTCGTTGTAGAATGTTGTCAAGGTTTTTCAGGCTTAAAATATCAGCCTTGCAGCTCCCTTACAAATGCGCCCTTATCCTCCGCCTTAAAGAACGCCGACCCGGCGACCAGCACATTGGCACCGCTCTCTTTGCAAATAGGCGCTGTATCCAGACCCACGCCGCCGTCAACCTCCAGCTCGCAGTCCAGCTTGTTTTCTTCAATATATGCCCGGATGGCAGCTACCTTGGGCATCATGTCTGCCATGAATTTCTGCCCTCCGAAGCCCGGCTCTACGGTCATGACCAGACACAGACCGCAATCGCTTAAAAAGGGGAATACTGCTTCCGCGGGGGTCTTGGGCTTGACACAAATCGCCGGACGCACGCCCAACTCCCGGATGCGGGCGAGGGCTTTTCGGGTGTTTTCTTCCGTGTCTGCTTCCAGATGCACCGTGAGAATGTCTGCTCCTGCCTTGCAGAAGTCATCCACATAGCGGATGGGGCGGTCGATCATAAGATGCACATCCAAAACCATGTCCGTGACCTTCCGCAAAGCGGCGACAACAGGAATACCAATGGAAATATTTGGCACAAACAGACCGTCCATCACATCCACATGAACATAGTCTGCCCCGGAAGCATTCACGACCTCCAGTTCTTTTTGCAAATTGGCGAAATCAGCCGCCAAAATCGAGGGGGATACCTTTGCCATAAGAAAAACCTCCTGTTATGGGTTCGTAATTCTGTATTATCTGATCCTGCATGATTTTTGTTTTGGGGGACATACTATGCCCGAACCCAAAACAAAGGAGGAAAAGACCATGAACGATCGTGCCAACAGATGTATTGCCTGCTCCGTAAAGAGCTGCGCGCACCACTGCTCCACTGAGGATTATTGCTCTCTGGATAAGATCCAGGTAGGCACCCACGAGTGCAACCCCACCATGGATCAATGCACCGACTGCCTGTCCTTCCGCAAGAGATAAGGGAGCTCCCTTTGCCCCAGCCTGTTTTCGGGTTGGGGCATTTTATATGGAGAAGCCCGCACCCTTTGCCAGCACCTCCAAAAATTCTTTGGCGGCTCTTAACTGAATGACCTGCAATTCATGGGGCAGACCGGGCAATGCTCCCACCGGCTCTAAATTGAAATTGCCTTCATAGCCGATTCCGGCAAGAGCTTCAAAAATATACACCCAAGGCAGATTGCCATGACCGGGGAGCAAATGCAGATCCTCATATACCGGCTGGATAAAGCCGAAATTGTCGTTGAGATGGAGAACCTCCAAATTTTTTCCGTAGGCTTCGATCATCCCCATGGGATCTTGCCCGGCGATGTTGGCGTGTCCCGTATCCAGACAGAGGCGGACATAGGGGCTGTCCAGTGCTTCCATAAGACGGAGCATATCCTTTGCCTTTGTGTAGGTAAAATCCGGGTCGCCGGGTCGCCAAACTCTGCGGTAGTCAAAGGTGTTTTCCAGCTCTGCGGTGACGGAAAATTCCTCCAAGACAGGCAGCAGCTTCTGAAACCACGCCACATTCCACCGGTGGATGCGCTCTTGTGTCTCTGCGTTGGCAGTGGGGAAGAAATACAGTGGAGCATGGAATACCAGTCGGCTGCAGCCCAGCATCCGGCAGGCTTCAATGGTTCTGTAATAGACCTCGAAGGGTGCTTCCTCGTGGAAATCCTGAGGGATCGCCTGCTCCCAGCTTGCGTGGGCTTGGGTGACCGTAAAGCCCTCTCCATCCAGTCTGCTTTTTAATTCCTTTGTCCATGCCTTCCATTGAGAGGATTTCAGGGGAGAATCCACAGGCCGGCTGAATACACTGATGGGAAAGTCCAGACAGTGGATGCCTGCTTCTGACACTGCGGAAAGAGCCTCCGGGAGTCCCACGCCCCGGAGCAGCCCCGCTATGGAGGTACTGATTTCATGCTTCAAAAAAACACTTCCATTTTCCATAGATTTCATATATAATGATTCTTGATTACTTGGGTTTCTGGGAAGATTATACCTGATTGCCCCATAAAACGCAAGAGTTTTAGAAGGAGGTCGTGCTGTGAAGAAAAAGATCAAAAATCGCTTTCTTGCCCGGACGGTGGATATGCTCACCAGCCTTGCCCATCTGGATGTTCCGGCATACGCGGGCAACGCCTCTTACTTTATTGTGCTTGCCATCGTTCCCACCATTATGCTCCTTCTCAATATCATCAGCTATACCAGCATCGAAAACGGTACGCTGCTTTATGTTCTGGAAGGCTTGCTCCCGGAGGCGTTGTATCCCTTTGCGGAAAAGCTGCTTCTTGCCATGGCGGAAGGAAGCTCCTCCACACTGGTTTCCGTCACCGCCCTTACGGCTCTGTGGGCATCCTCCCGGGGGGTTCACAGCATTTTGGTGGGGCTGAACCGGGTATACAATGTGCAGGAGGATCGGGGCATTGTTTACACCCGTCTGCTCAGTCTGGTATATACCTTTTTGCTCCTTTTGGTTTTGATCCTGACCCTGGTTCTCTATGTGTTCCATCAAAATATCCTCCTTTGGCTGGGGCAGCATCCCGGAGCGTTAAGCGCGTTTTTGGTAAAGCTCCTTTCCAGCCGGTTTATGCTGCTGCTTCTGGTGCAGATCGGGCTGTTTTCCGCAATGTTTATGTTTATGCCCAACCGGCACAACCGCTTTATCGCCTCCGTTCCCGGGGCACTTTTCGCGGCTCTGGGCTGGCAGCTTTTCTCCTATTTCTTCTCCATTTATGTGCGGCATTTCAGCGGTCTTTCCACCATTTACGGAAGCCTGACCACCATGGCCATCGCAATGCTGTGGCTTTATACCTGTATCGCCATTATTTTCTACGGTGGAGCTTTGAATAAATATCTGGCAGATATTGGATATGAAATGCACCTGCGAAAAAAGAGACAGGAACAGCCGGAGGAGGAATTGTAAAATTTTCCTTTATTTATACCCTGTTCACAAACTGCCCTTATATTATTGAAAAAACGGAAGAAAGGGAGACGAAACACCTTGTTCGGATATGTCACTGCCAACATAGAGGAATTGACCCCGGAGGAAAAGCACCGTTACCGCAGTGTTTATTGCGGCATTTGCAGGAGTATGGGCAAGCGGTGCGGAAACACTTGTCGTCTTTGCCTGACCTATGATTTGGTGTTTCTTGCTCTGACCCTTTCCTCTCTCTATGAGCCGGAGGAGCTTTCCGGGCGCAGCCGTTGCTTGCCCCATCCCATAAAGCGGCAAGCTTGGCAGGAAAGTGAGATCATTTCCTATGGAGCGGATATGAATGTGGCTTTGGGCTATTTCAGTGCCAAAGACCATTGGGACGATGAGAAAAAGCTTCCGGCACTGGCTCTGTCCAAGGCTCTGGGAAAGCACTACCCCATGATCCGGGAAAAATACAGCCGCCAATGCGAGGTAATGGAAGAAGCTCTGGAGGAATTGAGACTTCTGGAAAAAGAAAACTGCTCCAACCCGGATCTTCCTGCCAATGCCTTCGGAAAGCTCCTGGGGGAACTGTTCGTCTGGCAGGAGGATCTGTGGAGCGGCTGTTTGAGAAGCCTGGGGCATAGCCTTGGCAGATTTATTTATCTTGCGGACGGAGCAATGGACTACCACAAGGATCTGCGCGCCGGAAGCTATAACCCCTTTGTTGCCATGGGCGGGGGCAGAGAGCCGGAGCGGTGGAAGGAATATCTTACAGCAGAAATGGCAAGGTGTACCGATGCTTATGAGCGGCTTCCTCTGGTGCAGGATAAGTCGCTTTTGGATAACATATTATACAGCGGCGTTTGGCTGGCTTGCGGACAAAAGACCACGGGAAGGAGGTCGCGGCAGGATGGATGACCCTTATAAGGTTTTAGGCGTTGACCGAAACGCCTCTGATGAAGAAATCAAAAAGGCATACAGGCGGTTGGCGAAAAAATACCATCCTGATGCCAATCCGGGAGACACGGAAGCTGCCCGAAAAATGCAGGAGATCAATGCTGCTTATGAGCAGATCAAAAATCCCTCCCAGTCCGGTTCTTATGGGGGAAGCTCCTACGGCGGCTCTTATGGCGGTTACGGTCAGGGGCGTTCCTACGGGGGCGGCGGCTATCGGGATCCCTTTGAGGATATTTTTGGAGAAATGTTCGGAAATGCCCAGCGGCGGTCTTACGGTGGGAGCGAAACCTTCCGTTCCACCGGGGCGCAGGCGGCATATCGGTACATCCAGTATAACCGTTTTCAGGAAGCCCTCAATGCTTTGCAGGGGGTAGCCACAGAGCAAAGGGATGGGCAGTGGTATTATCTCAGTGCCCTTGCCCACAGCGGTCTTGGAAACCGGGTCATGGCTTTGGAGCATATCCGGCAGGCGGTTGCCATGGAGCCGGATAACGCCCGGTATCGCTCGGTGTTGAATCAAATGCAGCAGGGAAGCACCCAATATCAGGGACAGGCAAGAAGCTACAATGGATACGATAACAGCGGCGTAGGTAGTCTCTTAATGCGGCTGTGCCTTTGCCTGGGACTGCAGTGGTGCTGCTGCCGTTGGTGAATGGATAGCGTTTTTTCTCTGAGTCATCCCAAAAACCGGGATGGCTCTTTTTATTCGGATTTTTCTTGCTCCTGAGAGAAAATTGGAGTATAGTATAGGTAACAGACGGAACAAGTTTGGAGGTGGAGCGTATGTCCAGCCTGAAAGACCCCATTCAATTTCTCAAAGGCATCGGGCCGGCAAAGGCGAAGCTGTTTCGTGCTTTGGGCATTGAAACGGTGGGCGACCTTTTGTATTACTACCCCAGAAGCTACGAGGACAGAACACAGCTTGTGACCATCTCTCAATTGGAGGTGGACAAGCCCGCCTGCTTTAAGGCAATGGTTATGTACGCGGGAAAGAGCCATCTGATCCGCAAGGGGCTGGAGCTGACCAAGGTCACTGTCGCTGACCACACCGCCCGGCTGAATCTCACCTTTTTTAATCAAAAATACACTGCCGAAGGTCTGCAATACGGCAAGGAATACATCTTTTATGGCTGCCTGACCGGGGACTACATGGGCTATGGCATGACGAACCCTGTTTTTGAAGCCCCGGAAGATCCCCCTCTTATGACCCGGCGCATCCTGCCTGTTTACCCTCTGACGGCGGGGCTGAGTAACAAGGCTGTATCCAAGGCGGTTATACAAGCCCTTGCCTGCTGCGAAACGCCCCCGGAGCTGCTTCCTTTGGAGCTGCGGCAAAAATATGACATTCTCCCTGCGGTAACTGCCTACCGAGCCATCCATCAGCCCCAAAACGAGAAGGAATTGGCGGCGGCACGGAAGCGGCTGGTTTTTGAGGAGTTTTTCGTCTTTTCCGCAGGACTCAGTCTCATGCGGGCGAAGCGGAACGGGAGCAAGACAGCACCCTATGAGGATACAGATCTTGCTCCCTTCTTTGCTGCCCTGCCTTTCAACCTTACCGGGGCGCAAGAAAGCTCTGTCCGGGAGATCGCCGGAGATTTGAAGCGGGGAGTTCCCATGAACCGGCTTTTGCAGGGGGATGTAGGAAGCGGAAAGACTGTAGTTGCTGCCGCCGCCGCTTATCTGGCAGTGAAAAACGGCTATCAGGCGGCACTGATGGCACCCACGGAAATTCTGGCAGAGCAGCATTACCGGGGGCTTTCCCAAATGCTGGAGCCTTTGGGCGTGCCCTGCGTTTTGCTCACCGGCTCTATGGCGGCGGCAAAGAAACGCTCTGCCCGGGAAGCCATCTCCTCGGGAGAGAGCCTGCTTGCCATTGGAACCCATGCCCTGTTTTCCAAAACCACAGAGTTTTCCCGTTTGGGTCTGGTGATCACAGATGAACAGCACCGTTTCGGCGTTGGTCAGCGGGCGGCACTGTCCGGGAAAGGGACAGACCCCCATCTTCTGGTCATGTCCGCAACCCCCATCCCCAGAACTCTTGCCCTGATTATGTATGGAGATCTGGATGTTTCTGTTTTGAATGAGCTTCCTCCTGGGCGGCAGAAAATTGATACCTTCCTGGTCAGTGAATCCTACCGGGTGCGGCTCAACGGCTTTATCCGCAAGGAGGTCAGCGAAGGTCATCAGTGCTATATCGTCTGCCCCGCCGTGGAGGAAGGGGAAACGGACAGCGGCAAGGCGGCTGAGGTCTGGGCAGATGCTCTGCAAAAGACGGTGTTCCCCGATTTGAAGGTAGCACTTCTTCACGGGCGCATGACAGGGTCGGAAAAAGAGCAGGTCATGGGGGCTTTTTCCAGAGGGGAGAGCCAGATTTTGGTGGCAACTACGGTTATTGAGGTTGGAGTGGATGTGCCAAACGCGACCTTGATGGTGGTGGAGGATGCGGATCGCTTTGGACTGAGCCAGCTCCATCAGCTTCGGGGCAGAGTGGGCAGAGGCACAGCAAAAAGCTACTGCATTCTGGTGTCCAATAACCGAAACCCGGATACCCGAAGCCGCCTGAAAGCCCTTTGTGCCACCACCGATGGCTTTGCCATTGCGGAAGAAGACCTGCGCCTGCGTGGGCCGGGAGATTTCTTCGGGCATCGACAGCACGGACTTCCTCAGTTCAAGGCAGCAGACCTGACCACGGACTTGGAGCTGTTGCATCTTGCTCAAAACGCGGCGGCAGAGTGGATCGACTGCCATGGCGATGAGGATACCCCGGAAGCAAGAGCCATCCGGGAGCGGGTGAAGGAGCTGTTTGTGGAAGGAAATGTGACACTGAATTAAGGCACAGAGCAGTTTTGGCAGCATCTTCTCAGAACGCACGACAATTAAACATTTTTTCGATGAGAGGAAAAGAGGAAACTTCGCTGTTTACAGAAGCGTGTATCATGTGTTATGATACAATAGAGTATGTAACAACAGGAGTTTGACCAATGAACTATATTATATTGGATATGGAGTGGAACCAGCCGTGGCCCGGCTCTCCCTCTGCCAGAAAGCCCCTGCCGGTACACATCCGGGGGGAGATCATACAAATCGGCGCCGTAAAGCTGCTTGAAGATCAGACCCTTGGAGATGAATTTCAGGTCATGGTGCGGCCCAAGTTTTATCGCCGCCTGAACAAGCGTGTCTCCAAGCTCACGGGTATCAAGGAGTCCCGGCTGAAGGAGGAGGGCGTACCTTTTCCCGATGCCATGGAGCAGTTCCGGACATGGTGTGGAGAGGATGCGGTGTTCCTCACATGGGGCTTTGACGACATTACCATTTTGCGGGAAAATCTGGCTCTGTTTCAGCTTCCCGAGGGATGGACAGACCGGTGGTATAACGCCCAGATGATCTTCAATGCCCAGACGGACGGCTCCAACTCCCAAAAGGCACTGAAAACCGCCATGGCTGCTTTTGAAATTGAAGCCTGCCGCCCCGCTCACGATGCTTTGGGGGATGCCTACCATACCGCCCTGATCTGTAAGCGGCTGGAGCTGGAGCGGGGTATCCGGGAGTATGAAACAGCCCTGGGGGAACAACAAATCGGCTTCCACGGAGCGGAGCTGCCCGGTTGTCTCAGCCGCCATGTGTATTATGGTTTTACCTCCAAAGAGCAAGCCTTGCAGCGCATGGAAGCTCAGGATAATCTGTGTCCCACCTGCGGTGCGCAAATGAGCTGCAAACGATGGTTCTCCCAGCCAGGAAGAAGATATATGGCTATGGCGCAGTGCCCGGAGCATGGGGAGTTCCTCATTCGGGTGCGTCTGTGCCCGGAGGAAGGGGATACCCTGAAGGTCAGCCGTTTGGTCTATGATGGGCAGTCCGAAGCGGCAAAGGCTTATGCGAGAAGGGCAGAGTCCAATACAGAGCCCCAAAAGCCGCCCTATCGCCGCAGAAAAAGAAGACAGAGCAGCAGACAGACGGAAAACCCGATCCCGGACAAGGCGGAATAAAGGAAGCTCCGGTTTTTCTCCATTTCTACCCAACCGCAGGATCGTTCGAGCTGATATCCGAAGCAAATGTTCAGGACGAAGCCTCGTTTCACGATTCGTGGAAATTTTACAAAAAGTTCAATTCCCAAGACTACAAAAGAGCCTCCCCCTATGCTATAATTTTCTTGCACAACAAGCAGCCCTGTGTACCGGGAGAAAAGGAGGAATTGCATGAAGCGGTTTAAGCCCAAGAGTTTATTTGGACAAGCCATGGCATTAATCGTTTTCGCTGTGGTGTTTGCGGCACTGTTCAACCGCCTGGAGATGCTTTGGCAGCTTTTCCTGTGGATTTTGGATCTGATAAACCCCTTGATCGTGGGCGCGATCATTGCGTTCTTCATGAATGTGCCCATGCGGGGGATCGAAAAGCTCTTTGCCAAGTGGCAGAAAAAGAAAGGAAAGCCGGTTAAAGAGCGGAGCAACAGCATCATCAGTCTGATCCTGACCTACCTTCTGGTTCCTCTGGTAATTTTTTTCGCTTTTTATATTATCGTCCCTCAAATCTCCAATGCCATCCCCGGCGTTGTTGCTTCCGTGGAAACCGCATGGCCAAAGCTGTTGGGATTCATGGAGAGACACAATATTGATACCAGCGGCATCACGGCCATGATCCGGGATTTTGATCTGAACAAGGTCATTAGTACGGTTACGGACAATCTGGAAACCATCGTGCAGACCTCTGTCTCAGCCGTTTCCTCTGTGGTATCCGTGGTGACGGTGGCGGTCACCGGCTTTGCGATCTCCATTTACATTCTTGCCAACAAGAAAAAGCTTCTGGGACAGATCCGCAAGCTGCTGTATGCCTATACCAGCCCCCGGTTTGCGGAGAAAGTGTCTCAGGTAGCATCCCTGACAAATCAGACCTTTACGGACTTTTTGGCGGGTCAGTGTATTGAATCCCTGATTTTGGGAACCATGTTCTTCCTGACCATGACCATCCTCCGGCTGCCGTTTGCTCTGGTTATCAGTGTATTTGTAGCATTTACCGCTCTGATTCCCTATGTGGGTGCCATCATGGGCTTCGGATTGGGAACACTGCTGATTTTGACGGTCAGTCCCGGCAAGGCATTGATCTTTATGATCGCCAGTCTTGTGATCCAACAGTTGGAAAATCAGCTCATTTATCCCAAGGTGGTAGGCACCTCTGTGGGACTGCCCCCTTTGTGGATTCTGGTTTCCGTCTTTGTGGGTGGCAAGATCTCCGGCATTGCGGGCATGATCTTCTTCATTCCCGTGGTGTCCGTGGTCTATTCCCTCCTGCGACTCAATGTTTCTCACCGGCTAACAAGAAAAAAGCTGTCTGTGGACGAGGACGGACAGATCCACGAGGATGGAGATGCCGAACAGACTCCTGAGGATGACACCACGGAAGCATAACTTTATGCGTTTATGATAGAACAAATATGACGGAGGCTCCTGTTCCCGGGAACCTCCGTCTTTTGATTGGCTGTTATTCTTACGCCCTGCGATATTCAGAATCGTTTTTATTGGGGCAGGTCTTCTTCCTTGATGCGGATATGCACATCATCAAGCTGCTTCTGCTCTACCCGGCTGGGGGCATCCATCATAAGATCCTGTGCGGTCTTGTTCATGGGGAAGGTAATGACCTCCCGGATGGATTCCTCGCCGGTGAGCAGCATAACGATACGGTCAATTCCGGGGGCAGCACCGGCATGAGGGGGTGCGCCATAGGTAAAGGCGTTGTACATGGCGGGGAACTTGGCTTTCACATCTTCTTCCCCTAAGCCCACCATCTGGAAGGCCTTGACCATGATCTCGGGATCGTGGTTACGCACAGCGCCGGAAGCGGTCTCGTAGCCGTTACACACCAGGTCATACTGATGGGCATTGATGGCAAGGAGCTTTTCCTCGTCGCCTTCCGCATCCTCCAGAGTCTTTAAGCCGCCCTGAGGCATGGAGAAGGGGTTGTGGCAGAATTCCAGCTTCCCGGATTCCTCGCCGGTGAGCAGCATAACGATACGGTCAATTCCGGGGGCAGCACCGGCATGAGGGGGT
>JAZNYB010000245.1:0-5479 GCA_045594185.1 Faecousia sp.
GGGCTATCCCGACATCAATAACCACCACATTGACGCGGTCAGGTACGCTACCTCCCGCACATGGAAGCGCAGGGGGCAGTAATGGGAAGATTCAGGAAATGGCTTGTGAATCAATTTCTTCCAACCTGGGCAAGAGAATCCCTTTACCGGGAAATCCAAAGGCTGGAAAAGGAAAACCGGGTTTTACGAGAAAAGAACCGCCTGCTCAATGCCTATGTGGACGGCATGGAGGCGGCAATGAAAGCACAGAAGCGCGTTGTGATCAACAACACCGAGAGGGGTGAGTAAGTGAGCATCTTGAATACACTTTTGCAAGGCGGCATGGACAGCTACGCCGGAGCATTCCAGGCAAGGGATATTACTTCCATCCCTATGCAAAGAGCCATCAACGACTGGTTTGAGCTGTATTTCGCAGCCAAAAGAGACGAGGAAGACCCCTGCCAGCAGATCCCTGTGACCATTGTCCGCAAGCTGTCCAAGGCTGTGTTTTCGGAGTACAAGCCCGGCACGAAGGATATTTTCGTCCGGAATGTGCTGGACAGTCTGGACGAAAAGCGCATGGAAGCCATGCAGATGGCCATGATCGGCGGGGAGAGCTTCCTGAAGCCTGTCCCCCAGGGAGACAGCTTCCGCTTTACGGTTATCCACAGGGCAAATGTCCTGGTATTTGGGCGGCGGGAGGATGGCACTGTCAGCGACATCGGCACGGCAGAGCATACCAGTGACAGTAAATATTACTACACCCTTCTGGAGCGGCGCACCGTGGATGACAAAGGCTTTCTGACCATCCGCAACACCCTGTACCGCTCGGATACCCAAGGTAATTTGGGTAAGCCTGTCAGCCTGAAATGCCACCCCCGGTATGCAGATCTCCCGGAGGAATTTACATATACCCGCCCTGTAGATTCCGTGGGCTTGGTGGGGCTGCGGATCCCTATGGTGAACTGCATAGACGGCAGCCCTGATGGGGTCAGCGTATACGCCCCGGCTGCGGGACTGATCCACAACATCAACCGCAATGAAGCCCAGCTCAATGGTGAGTTTGACCGGGGTGAAAGCCGCATTGTGACCAGTGCGGACATGATGACCAAGGACGAGCGGGGCAAGCCCTATTTCCGGGACAATATCTTCGTGGGGCTGGATGAGGACATTCAGAATGTGGGTGTGACCATCTTCTCCCCCGCTCTCCGGGAACAGTCCTTCCTTGCCAGAAAGCAGGAGTATCTTCGCAATGTGGAGAATGTGATCGGCTTAAAGCGGGGGCTTCTCAGCGATGTGGAAGCCGCAGAGCGTACGGCGAAAGAGATCACATCCTCTGAAGGTGAGTATAACCTGACCATTATGGATCTGCAGGGGATGTGGGAGCGGGCGGCCCGGGAGACGGTGCGCCTGTGTGGGGTGCTGGGAGAGCTGTACCATGTCCCCCATGCCCATGAAGCCCCAGAGGATGCAGTGACCATAGACTGGGGCAACGGTGTCCTCTATGACGAGGAAAAGACCTGGGCAGACTACCAGAAGATGGTAGCGGCGGGACTACTGAAGCCGGAGATCGCTCTGGGCTGGCGGTTTAATATGCCCTGTGAAACAGAAGCGGACTTGCGGAAGATCCGGCAGAAACTTATGCCCAGCCTTTTGGCAGAGGATGAATAGCCATGCTGACCCCGGACGAGATCGAAGCTCTGGGAGGTATGGCACAGCAGCTTGCCCAGCCTATTACGGACTTTCTGGTTGGTGACATTGCGGAAAGAATCGCCCAAGCGGGACAGCTCACCGGCACCGCCGCCTATGAGGTCTGGCAGGCGCAGCAGATGGGGCTTTCTCAGAAGGAAGTGAAAAAGAAGCTGCAAAAGCTCTTGAATCTGTCCGAAAAGGAGCTGGAGGAGCTTTTTACCAAAGCCGCAAAAGCCAGCTACAATGGGGATATGAGCCGCTTTCCTACGGTCGAAGCCATCCCCTTTGGGGAAAACGGCGGCTTACAGCAGATCCTAAAGGCTGCCATAGAGCTTGCCCAGGAGGATTTTACCAACATCACCCAGACCATGGGGTTTGTGACTCCCAACGGGACGGCGGTAGGGCTGACAGAAGCCTACCGGCAATCCTGCGACTACGCTTTCCAGAAGGTGGTCACCGGAGCCCAGGACTACGCTTCTGCCATCCGGGAAGCCACCAGAGGGCTTGCGGAAAAGGGCATTTTGCGCCTGGATTATGAAACCGGGGTACATACCTCCATGGAAGCTGCTGTGCGCAGAAGCGTTATGGGTGGTCTGGGTCTTCTGGACGAGAAGATCACCCGGTATAACCATGACGAGCTGGGCTGTGACGGCTGGGAGATTTCCGCTCATATGGGAAGCGCGCCGGATCACGAGCCATTTCAAGGCAAGCAGTATTCCGATGCACGGTATGAAGCCTTAAATAACAGCCTGCGCCGCCGGATCGGAACCTTGAACTGTGGACACGCAGCTATGCCCATTATTCTGGGTGTGAACAAACCCCAGTACACGGATGACGAGCTGGAGGAAATGTGCCGAAAAAATGCAGAGGGCATTACCTACGAAGGGCGGCACATGACCCTTTATAAGGCCACCCTGCGGCAAAGAACCCTGGAGCGGCAGATCCGAAAGCAGAAACGGCGTATTCTGGTGGATGAAAAGACCGGAGACGAGGAAAAGCTCCAGACCGATCAGATCCGTTACCGGCTTCTGGAAGGGGAATACAAGAAATTTTCCAAGGCAGCAGGCTTGCGGCTACAGCATGAACGGATGGAAATGCCGGGATTTGGGGCGAAGGAGGCACTGGCGGCGGAAAAAACCGCTGATGTTATTGCAAAACAGGCTGACTTGATGTATGATATGGGTAGCACCGAGAAAAATGTGGCTGCATGGATGCGGGATCGACCCATACGCAGAAAAATCGGCAGTGACCAATATCCGCTCACAGTCCACCAAGGCCGCCAGAACAAACACATTCCCGGCACCCACGAGTATAGACAATATGTTGAAAAACTCTCTAAAAAAGGGGAGTTCGGTCCTTCCAGACTTACTATTGATGAGGAAACTATTAAAACGCTTGTGGAAAAGTATCATGGAACCGGAATTTTGCTAAAGAGGAAAGACGGCTCATGGCGTGAGATCGAGAGAATTACAGTCCATCCTGATACGATAGGTGTGGCGGTAAACAACCTGACTGGTGCTGAAGCAGATACGGTGGTATTCACAATTCGTTACAGTAAAGATGGCTATCACATCGTGCCGGATTATCCGAGTAGAAAGGGGGATAAGGCTAAAGAATGAAATATACACAGAAAGATCTTTTTGACTTCATGGAATCAGAAAAGCAAGTCAAAGTGACTTGCACAGATGGAAAGACTTTTATGGGCAGGTGCTGGGCTTATTCCGCCGTTCAGAATGAGGAGGAAGATGGCATCGATGAACCCAGTCTCGAAGTACAAGACACGATGCTTTATCTCAGCGAAATTGAAAAAATAGAGTATCTGGACTAAACCACCACCCCTTCCCGGCTGGTGGTTTTTCCATACCCAAAGGAGGACTCCATGCTTGAACATCAACAAATTCTCCGTGAAATTGAAAAGCTCATAGACCAACTGCCTTATGAGACTGTAAGGATCGAGGTCGTATTACCCAGACAAACCTTGACCCTGGAAAAAGACAGGAATCACCCTGTGGGCTTTCTGGGAGACAAAAATTAAATACCTAGTTGACGAAGGCAGCTATCCGGAACTTCCGGGTGGTTGCTTTTTTCATACCCAAATGACCTAGCCGGGGTCTGACACGGCAGAAAGGAGAACCCATGAAAAAGGAATTTTTGCAGAATCTTCAGGTAGCGGGTCAACCCCTGCCCCCGGAGATCATTGATGCCATTCTGGGAGAACACCAGAGGGACATCACAGCGGCAACCGCTCCCTACGGTGACTATGATGCCATCAAGGAGCAGCTCCAGACCGCCAAGGATGGCTTAAAAGCCTTTGAGGGGGTGGATGTGGCACAGCTTCAGGGAGAAATTACCAGACTTCAGGGCGACCTTGCCGCCAAGGATGCCGCTCACAAGGAGGCTCTGGAAGAAATGATCTTTGACCGGGCTGTGGAAGCGGCTGTCACCGCGGCAAAGGGCAGAGACGGTAAGGCGATCCGTCCCTTCCTGGATCTGGACACCCTGAAAAGCAGCAAGAACCGGGAAGCAGACCTGAAGGCAGCTCTGGAAGGGCTGAAGAAGGAAAAAGCCTACCTCTTTGAGGAAGAAGCAACACCCCCTCCCTATGCCGCCGGAACAGGCAGCGGCGGTGTAGGACGCCAGTATTCCCAGGAGGAGCTGGCAAGAATGTCCATGGAGGAGTACCGTGCGTACCGCCAGGGCAAAACCAATACCTAATTTTTGAAAGGAGATACAAACAATGCCTAACAATGTAATTCTTACCCCCGAAGTTGTGGCAAAGGAAGCCCTGATGGTGCTGCAGAGCAACCTGGTCATGGCAGACTTGGTCCACAGAGACTATTCCGAGGAATTTGTGAATGTGGGTGACACCATCACCGTTCGCAAGCCTGCCAAGTTTACCGCCAAGAACTTTACCGGCGAGACTTCCGTTCAGGACATCACCGAGGGCAGCGTATCCGTCAAGATGGATCGCTTCCGGGATGTGACCGTAGCCGTCACCTCCAAGCAGATGACCCTGGACATTGCGGATTTCTCCCAGCAGGTGGTTCAGCCTGCTATGCAGGCAATCGCTCAGGCCATCGACGAGGATCTTCTGGCTGTGGGCGTTTCCAAGGCGGGATTTGTAAAGACCGGCACTCCCAACGCCACCGACCTTGCGGATGTGGCAGAGCTGGCAAAGCGGCTGGATCTGAACAAGGTTCCCACCCAGAACCGCCGTCTCGTCATGCACCCCACCCACAAGTACCGCTACGCCCTGACGGACAACCTCTCCAAGGTTTCCTACGCCGGGGACAACGCCACCTTGCGGGATGCCCTGCTGGGTCGTATCTATTCTTTGGATACCTACATGGATCAGAACGCCCCCGACACACTGGCAGCCACCCCCGGCACCGCCACTGCCTTTAAGATCACCGGCACAGCCGGGGAAAGCAAGGTTGCCCTGTCCGGTGTCACCGCTGCTACCGCCACGGTCAAGGCAGGAGACGGCTTCATCCTGAACGGCTACCTGTACCGCTTCACCGCCGATGCCACCGCCGCCAGCGGCGCTGTAACAGAGGTTGCCATCGATCAGCCTCTTGTGTCCACCGTGGATGCCGCAGCCGCGACTCTGGTGAACGCCCCCTGTTCTCTGGCTTTCCACCGCAACGGTATCGCTCTGGTCACTCGTCAGCTCGCCCTGCCCATGGGTGCCAGCAAAGCCGCCTATGCTTCCGCTGACGGTCTGGCAGTTCGGGTGGTCTATGACTACGATTCTGCCCACAAGACCGACAAAATCAGCTTCGATATTATCTACGGTATCAAGGAGCTG
>JAZNYB010000246.1:0-12228 GCA_045594185.1 Faecousia sp.
GTCTCGACACCTTGCCCGAAATCCACCAGCAGTCCGCCCCAGTCGTCCACATCCAGTGCCTGCCCCCAGCGGACATCTCCCGCCTTTGTCACGGCGACAGCACGCCCCAGGGTGACGCAGTCTTTCCGGTAGCGGCTCATCCACAAAAGCCGGTCACTTCCCATGGTTTCACCCATCTCTACAAGATGCCGGATCAATGCCCCGATCAGCCGGTTTCGATCCGCTCTTTTGCCCGTGACCATTTCCAAAGAGCCCGCCATATCACGGATAGAGGGATCAAAGTCATGGATTTTTTGTGTGCAGTTAATGCCAATGCCAACAACAGCATACTGCACCTGACCGCTTTCTCCTTCCACGCTTAGCTCGGTAAGGATACCCCCCAGCTTTCTTCCTCCGCTGACCATGTCGTTTGTCCACTTGATCCCCGGTCTGATTCCGGCAGCTTCTTCCAAAGCATCGCACACTGCCACAGCCGTGCAGCAGGTCAGATGCATGAGCTGATCCGGGGCACATTCCGGGCGGAGGATCATAGAGAAATAAACGCCCATACCTTCAGGAGACAGGAAGCTGCGACCCATGCGACCTTTGCCCTTATTTTGCTTGTCCGCAACCACTACGGTTCCATGGGGCGCACCCTTTGCCGCCAATTCCTTGGCATAATCATTGGTAGAGCCGATGGAGTCCAGCACATACAGCTCCCCTGTCCAAATAGCTCCTTCTGTCCAACGCTCCATTTCCACAGGAGACAATTTTCCCGCTGCGGAAGCCAGACGGTAGCCTCTGCGGGGAGCAGAATCAATGTCATGCCCATCTTTCCGCAGTTCCTTTACCAGTCTCCATACCGCCGCTCTGGTCAACCCCAGCTCCTTCCCCAAAGCCTTTCCGGACATAAAGTCCCCACGGCTGTGGAGAATTTGAAACAACCTTTCCTTCATGGCTTACGCCTCCTTGGGAACACCTTTCATGGTCAAGCTGATTCTTTTCCGCTTCTCATCCACTTCCATAACCATGACCTTGACCACATCTCCCACCTGAACCACCTCACTGGGATGCTTGATCCGCCGGGAAGCCACCTGAGAGATATGCACAAGGCCATCCTGGTGTACGCCGATGTCCACAAAAACGCCGAAGTCGATCACATTGCGTACAGTGCCGTTTAACACCATGCCCGGCTTCAGGTCAGACATACCCATCACATCCCGGCGCAAAATGGGAGCAGGCAGCTCGTCTCTGGGGTCACGACCAGGCTTTTCCAGCTCCTTGGCAATGTCTTTCAAGGTAGGCACGCCTACGCCGCAATGCTCTGCCGCCTTTTCCCAGTCATATTTTTCAGCCTTTTCCGAAAGACCCACAAGGCTGTCTCCCTTTTTCAGCCCCAAAAGGGTCAGGAGCTTTTCGGCAGCTTCGTAGGACTCCGGGTGTACGCCGGTATTATCCAAAAGCTCCTTGCTCTCCGGCACCCGCAAGAAGCCGGCGCACTGCTGGAACGCCTTAGGCCCCAGCTTGGGAACCTTTAAGATCTGCTTTCTGCTGGTGAAGGGGCCGTTTTCCTCCCGATAGGCCACAATATTTTTCGCAGTCGCCGCTGTAAGCCCCGCCACCTGCCGCAGGAGACTCATGGATGCCGTATTCACATCCACGCCTACGGAGTTTACGCAGTCCTCCACAACACCTTCCAGTGCTTCTGTCAGCCGCTTTTGTGGACAATCGTGCTGATACTGCCCCACGCCGATGGCTTGCGGATCGATTTTTACCAGCTCAGCTAAGGGATCCTGCATTCTCCGGGCGATAGACACCGCAGAGCGCAGATTCACATCATAATCCGGAAACTCCTCCGCCGCCAAGGGTGAAGCGGAATACACAGAAGCACCCGCCTCATTGACGATCATATAGCTGACACCGGGGGCTTTGGACAGCATTTGAGCGGTCATTTCCTCGGTTTCTCTGGATGCGGTACCGTTTCCGATAGCAATGTGCTTTACCCCATGGCGGCGGATCAAGCCCAGAAGCACCTCCTGCGCCTCCGCCTTTTTCCGCTCGGAGAAGGTGGGATAGACCACAGCCGTATCCAGCACCCGCCCCGTGGGGTCTACTATTGCCACCTTGCAGCCGTTGCGATAACCGGGGTCAAGCCCCATGGTCACAAAGCCCTTCACCGGTCTTTGCAGAAGCAGGGGCTTTAAGTTCAAAGCAAAGTTTGCAATGGCACCTTCTCCTGCCCGGTCGGTAAGGTCGCTTCTCAATTCCCGTTCGATGGAAGGGAAGATCAAACGGTCATAGGCATCTACTGCCACAGTCTCCATAAAGGGGGTCAGGCACTTTCCCGGTTTTGCCCAATGTCTGCGGATCACAGCCAATCCATCCGCACCGGGAAGCTCCACGGAAACCTTCAAAAATCCCTCTTTCTCGCCCCGGTTCAGCGCCAAGATCTGATGATCCTGCAAGCGGGAAGCAGTGGATGTAAATTCGTAGTAATTTCTGTATACACTGTCAGTCTCCGGATCTGTCGCCTTTGTTCCAAGAACAGCCTTTCTTGCCATGATCCCTCTGAGTTCTTTTCGTACAGCGGGATCGTCTGAAATCATCTCAGCCAAAATATCCGAAGCACCGGCGAGGGCTTCCTCCACGGTTGCAACGCCCTTTTCCTCGTCCACAAAGTCCGCCGCCAAAGCTTCCGGACTTCTGCCGTCCTGCTTTTCCAGCTCCAGAGCCAAAGGTTCCAGACCTTTTTCCTTTGCCACAGTGGCGCGGGTTCTTCTTTTTGGCTTATAGGGGCGGTACAGATCCTCCACCTCTGCCAAAGTCAACGCCGCTTCCACAGCTCTTTGAAATTCCTCCGTGAGCTTGCCCTGATTTTCCACAGAGCGCAGAACTTCCTCCCGGCGGGTCTGGAGATTCCGCTGATAATTCAGCTTTGTTTCCAAATCACGCAAGGTGGTGTCATCCATAGCACCGTGCATTTCTTTCCGATACCGGGCGATAAAGGGGATGGTGTTGCCCTCGTCCAGAAGGTTGATAACATTTTCTACATATTGGGTCTTCTGTCCCAGCTCTCTTGCCAGGATCTCCGCGATCATGCTCATGGGTCCGCTCCTTGTATTCTTAGATTTTCGCAGCGCGATTAGCCGGCTTGCGCTCTTTGTATGGATATATTATAACACAACTTCCGGAAAAGGGAAAGACAAATCCACCGGGATTTTCCAGATTGACACGGCAAGAACTTTTCCTTCGGGATTGAAAAGAGGGCTTACATTTGTTATAATACACACAGAAACGACGAGAATCCTCATTGCTCGACCGATCCCAATGATCGGAATTATTACAGAAAGAGTTGATCGTATGGCAAAGAGACAAAAAGGCGAACGACGGGACGGCTACTGGCTTCGGGATCTTCCCGCTATGAATCAGATCATGCCCTGCCTTATGCCAAACCGGGCAGATAACGAGGCGTTTATCAGCTTAGACATTGATTTGCGCCCTCTGGATGCCTACCTTGCGAAGAAAAATGAGGGTCGCACTGAGGACAAGTATACTTATTTCCACATTATCTCTGCCGCCATCGGAAAGGCATTTGTCCTGCGCCCCCGAATGAACCGCTTTATCGCTAACAATAAAATATACCAGCGCAAGGACATATCCATCGCCTTCGTGGTGAAAAAGAAATTCAGCGACAAGTCAGAGGAAGGTCTTGCCTTCCTGACCTACAAGCCGGACTCCACACTGGATTCCTACCACGAGGACATTATGAAGATCATTCACTCCACCCGCCGGGAGGATGTGAAGGATACCTCCTCCGGGGCTATGGACATTCTCACGAAACTGCCCCATTTTGTTATGCGGTGGATCGTGAATTTTGTGGTTTGGCTGGATAAATACGGGAAAGCCCCCATGTCCCTCATTGGCACCGATCCCAACCACGCCGCTATTTTCCTGAGCAACTTAGGCTCTATCGGGTTGGAGTGCGGCTACCATCATTTGGTGAACTGGGGCACTAACTCCTGCTTCGTCGTAGTGGGCAAGAAGCACTGGACAAAGACCTACTATCCTGACGGCAGCGAGGATCTCCACGAGGTCATTCCTCTGGGCATCACGCTGGACGAGCGCATCGCTGACGGCTACTATTACTCCGGCACAGTGGCTCTGGTAAAGGAGCTTCTTGCCCATCCGGAATTGCTGGAAGCCCCCGCTAACACCCCGGTGGAATACGCCATTAAGAGGTAAGCTATGGATGAGATCACCATTCGTCCCGGAGTTTACCGCCACTTCAAGGGCAAGGAATATCTGGTCATTGGCATGGCAAAGCACTCTGAAACCCTAGCCCCCATGGTAGTCTACAGGGCTCTTTACGACGAGGGCGGTCTATGGGTGCGACCTGCGGAAATGTGGCTGGAGGAAGTGGAAAGAGACGGCTATAAAGGCCCCCGGTTTCAATTCTTACGGGATAATCTTTAGATACATTACCCAAAAAGGGTGCGGTTTTTTAGCCGCACTCTCTTTTTGCGCAAAAATGGCAGCCGCCGAAGCAGCCGCCATTTTTATGATAGGAGTTTTATCTGGTTCCCTTATCGTAGGGGATACCCTCTGCCTTAGGTGCCCGGGACTTCTTGGAGGTGAAGGCCAGAACCAACATAGAAGCCAAGAAAGGCATCATGTTGTAGATTTCCTTGGGCCAGCCAAGTGCCGCCAGCGCAGGGATGGAATCAGCGATATTGGCCATAGCACGGAACACCGCAAAGAACACAGAAGCCATCGCAATGTTCACAGGCTTCCACTGACCGAAGATCATAACCGCCAGAGCCAGGAAGCCCATACCGGCAACGCCCTGCTCGAAGTTCCAGTCGCTGACAGCAGGGACAATATAAGCCATGCCGCCGATGCCGCCCAGAACACCGGACATAAGTACACCGGACCAGCGCATCTTATACACATTAATACCAACGGAGTCGGCTGCCTGGGGATGTTCACCGCAAGCCATGAGCCGCATTCCAAAACGGGTGCGATACAGCAGAAACCAAGCAAAAGCCAAGATTACCAGACCGAGAACTAAGAACCAGTTTATAGTCAGGGGGCCGATCTGGAAAGAGAAGTGGTTAGCATTGAACACCTCATTGGAGTTGGAGCTATAAATAATCTTAGGAGAGTCACTGCCATTGACTCGCTTGGCTACGACCATAGCAATGGCTGTTGCCAACAGGTTTAGAGCTGTGCCGCCAATGGTCTGATCCGCCTTTAGGTTTATGGCCGAGAATGCCAGCAAGGAAGAATACAGGGCGCCCGCAGCAGCAGCACAAATAATAGTAATGGCAACACCCAGAACAGGGTTGACACCAGCAGCGTCCAGAACATTGATCATTATGACGCCCATAATGCCACCAATGACCATTATACCTTCAAGGGCGATGTTGATAACACCGGAGCGCTCAGAGAACATGCCGCCCAGAGCAACCAGCATCAGAACGCAGGCGTAAAGCAGAGTATATTTCAGCAACAGCCACATTATGCATCCGCCTCCTTTCCGTTGTCTGCAGAGGTTGTCTTCTCAGTTTCGTTGGATGCTTTCTCAGCCTTGGACTTGCTATTCAAAATCTTCATAACGGAGCCCTTGAACAGGAGGCTGAAAGCGCACAGGTAAATAACCACACCGGAAATGATATCCGCAACCTCGGGGGGGAACAGCTTTGCCGTCATAAATCCACCACCGACAGTGATGTGAGCGATGAAGATCGCGGAGAAGATGGAGCCAATGGGGTTCGAGGAGGCCAACAGTGCAACAGAGATGCCATTGAAACCAGCGGCAGGCAGCGCAGTGGAAACCAGAGGCTCCCATTCCTTGCTGCCGGACAGGAAGAATAGGCCCGCACCAAATCCAGCCAGGGCACCAGCGATAGTCATGGACAGAACGATGTTCTTCTTATCATTGATACCTGCATATTTGGCGGCATCCTTGTTGTGGCCACAGGCCTTCAGCTCATAGCCAAAGGTGGTCTTGTTGATGAGAATCCAAACCAGAATCGCCACGCCAATGGCAACAAAGATACCAATGGAGGGCTTGAACATGGCGCCGAAATAATTGCCATCACCAGTGGGTATATTAAAGCTAGGGATCAAGGAATTGGGGGAAGCCTGAGCAAGAGTATAGGTCTTGGTGGTGTTCTCATTGAACATGGGGCCGGAGCCGCCCTGATAAATCACGGTGTTCACAGCGTACAAGCCGATCCAGTTGAACATGATAGAGGTGATGACCTCATTTACATTTAAGAACGCCTTGAACAAGCCAGGGATGGCACCCCAGACAGCACCGCCCAGGGCAGCTGCCAGAAGACACACCCACCAGGGCATTTTCAGGATAATACCACAGTACAGCGCACAGAAGGCACCAATGGTGTACTGTCCAGCGGCACCGATGTTGAACAAACCGGTCTTAAAAGCAAAGGCCACAGAAAGGCCAGTCATAATCAGGGGAGCGGCCTGAAGGATCTCCATACGCACACCCATACCCATGGAGTTGGCAGTGGAGAAGAATCCACCTTGTAAAATCGCCTTAAAGCCGCTGTTCCAGGTAATCTTCAGAAGCTCACCAAAGGAAACGGTATTGCCCTCCTGGGCCAAGGTAATGGCACCCAGCGCCAGCAAGACGATAAAACCTACAACCAGACCGATGAGGATACACACCAGGGAAGCCAGCAAAGTACCGGCTGCGCCCTTTACATTGCCCAATCGTGCAGCACCTTTATTTTTAAGCATTGTTCTCCCCTCCCATATCCATACGCTTTGCACCAGCCATATACAGACCCAGAGTCTGCACATCGGTGGTTTTGGGATCGAACTCGCCTACAATCTCACCCTCATACATAACGAGAATGCGGTCAGACAGGTTCATAACTTCATCCAGCTCCAAAGACACCAGCAGAACTGCCTTACCGGCATCACGCTGAGCAACGATCTGACTGTGGATATACTCAATAGCGCCAACATCCAGACCGCGGGTGGGCTGAACGGCAATCAGCAACTCAGGATCTTTATCGATCTCGCGAGCGATAATAGCCTTCTGCTGGTTACCGCCAGACATACTCCTGGCTATTGTCACAGAACCTTGGCCGGAACGAACATCATACTGTTCAATTAGGCGATCAGAATACTCTCTGACCGCACCGCTTCTAATAAAGCCCACCTTCTGGAACTGGGGCTGCCAGTAGCGTTGCAAAACCATGTTGTTTTCCAGAGAGTAGTCCAAGACCAAGCCGTGCTTATGCCGATCCTCTGGGATATGACTCATACCCATCTTACTACGATCACGGATTTTAGCCTTGGTGATGTCCTTACCCAGTAGAGTAACAGTACCGGCGCTGGGTTTGGAAAGGCCGGTTACAGCATGGACAAACTCAGTCTGGCCGTTACCCTCGATACCGGCAAGGCATACAATCTCGCCCCGGTGGACAGTAAGGGAAGCACTCTTAACAGCATCCTTTTTGCTGATACGAGAGGGAACGCACAGCCCCTCAACCCGGAGGATTTCCTTGCCAACTTCAGGTTCTTTCTTGGTTGAAACGAGCTGAACATCACGGCCAACCATGAGTCGGGACATTTCTTCCACAGAAGTGGCTTTCACGTCTACGGTGCCCATGTACTTGCCCTTCCGAAGGACCGTACACCGGTCGGCAACAGCCTTGATTTCAGCAAGCTTATGGGTGATAAAGAGAATAGACTTGCCCTCTTCCTTAAAGCCACGCATAATAGCCATAAGCTCTTCAATCTCCTGAGGAGTCAACACAGCGGTAGGCTCGTCGAAGATCAGGATCTCATTTTCTCTGTACAGCATCTTCAAAATCTCAACACGCTGCTGCATACCGACAGAGATGTCCTCCACTATAGCATCGGGGTCTACCATGAGTCCGTACCGCTCAGACAACTCCATTACACGCTCTCTGGCACCTTTACGGTCAACCACGCCAGCGCTACAGGGCTCCGCTCCCAGGATGATGTTATCCAAAACCGTGAAGCATTCCACTAATTTAAAGTGCTGATGCACCATTCCGATATGTAGAGCTGTTGCATCATTAGGATTTCGGATCACTACTTCCTGACCGTCTTTTTTGATCACACCGGCTTCGGGCTGGTAAAGACCAAACAGGACGCTCATGAGAGTAGACTTGCCGGCGCCATTCTCACCAAGAAGGGCATGAATCTCGCCCCGCTTTAACTGCAGGGTGATGTCATCATTCGCCTTAATTCCAGGGAACTCTTTGGTGATATTCAGCATTTCAATAACATAATCTGCCATGAGGTCACTCCCTTATGAATTGTTTTCTACTGGTTCATTGTACCAGAACCCGCAGAAAATTGCAACTAAAAAAAGCGAAAAACAGTGAATTCTCGGAAAGATTTTTAGCCTTTTTCCGCTACACCAAAGGATTTCCCGGTAGTGCTAAGAGTCTCACGGCCAGAAATTCTCACCGAACCAAGCGCTGCAAAAGCCCCCGGGCTTTCACCCGGGGGCAAGAGTCTATTCGCTAAAACCTTTTAGCCAACTATTAGCCGATCTCGTTAACAGTTGCGTTGGTGGTAGCAGGCATAGCATCAGTAGCATTGCTGATAGCGATGGTGCCATCCTTGATCTTATCCTTGACAGCTTCGTACTCCTCAACGGTGAAGGAGTTCAGCTTCCAAGAAGCTTCAGCGGTGGGCAGACCAACATACTCGCCTTCCAGCAGACCAAAGTTGGAAACCTTGCCACCGTAGGTGGCCCAGTTGCCCTTGTTCAGTTCACCCAGGATGGTCTCAGTAACATTCTGCAGACCCTTCATAGCGGAGGTCACGAACAGGTCAGAGATATAGCTCTGGTCGACGTCAACGCCGATGACTTTGCCGTTATTCTTCTCAGCAGCTTCCAGAGCGGAGGAGTAGATGCCGCCGCCACAAGCGAAGACGATCTCAGTACCAGCCTGATACCAGCCTTCCATCTTTGCAGTGATCTCGGGGCTGCCAGAAAACTGGCCGCCATAGGTGTAGTTGATGTCAACATTGACATTCATCTCAGCAGCAGCAGCGTCAGCGCCCTGAACGAAGCCGTAGCCGTAACGGATAACAGCAGGAACAGCCATGCCGCCCAGGAAGCCCAGCTTGGTGTAGCCGTCCTTAACAGCAGCGTAGCCAGCCAGATAACCAGCCTGTTCCTCAGAGAAGGTCACGCAAGCGGTGTTGGCAGCGGGATCGGCATAGTTCACATAGTCCACAGTCAGGTCGCCAGCAGCAACGTCGACAGCGATGAAGTATACATTGGGATACTCGTCCTGAACAGACAGCAGAGTGGCTCCGAACAGGTAGCCGGGCATAACGATGACATTGGCGCCTTCATTAATGGCCTGGATGACGGACAGAACGCGAGCATCGGTAGAGTCCTCGGTGGGCTGATAATAGTTGTACTCGACGCCGTTGGCCTTGGCCCAAGCTTCAGTACCCTGCCAGCAGGCCTGGTTGAAGGACTCGTCATCGATGGTACCAACATCGGTTACCAGAGCAATCTTCTTGACGATAGCTTCAGCGGGTTCTTTGGTTCCGGCTTCGGTGGGATCCTCACCCTGACCGCCGCAAGCAGCCAGTGCGAAAACCATAACCATAGCCAGGAGCAGTGCGATGAGTTTCTTCATTTTTCTTACCTCCAAATATGTAATGGTTTGGAATATTTACAGCAGACCGTACGACCTGTTGTATGCTAAATTTGTACCATAATTCCCAGTAAAAATCAACCCATATTTTGTAAATCTCATAAATATTCGTGATTTTACACAATAGAAACCATCCGATTCAGGCTTTTTTCGTTACGCCATATGCTTACTTGCCGAAAAGCTGTAGGGAAGTATCTCCGCCAGAGTGCGGGACTCCACCGCATCCCCCGCGCCGATCATGTGGATCACGAAGTCATCGTCGCAAAATTCCCGCATGACCTGACGGCAGACTCCGCAGGGAGGAAATGCGCCGGTGATAACGCCATCCTTGCCGCCGCACACAGCGATGGCGACAAAATCCCGGTGTCCGTCATAAACCGCCTTGAAAAAAGCGGTTCGCTCGGCGCAGTTGGTAGGACCGTAGGAGGCGTTTTCGATGTTGCAGCCCTGATAAACCGTACCATCAGCGCACAAAAGGGCAGCACCTACCTTGTATCCGGAGTAAGGCACATAGGCATGGGTCATAGCTTCCTTCGCCAGCGCAACCAGTTGTTCTGTTTTCATCATGTTGTATTCCTCCAATTATGATTTCCGGGGGTTTCTCCCCTCCTCCGGGAAAGGGGGTAAAAACGGGGCAGGAACGCCCCATTATGAAATTTTACAGAATTTCCTTTACAAAGCTCTTACCGGGGCAAGGGTAATCCAGCTCCAGAAGCTCTGCTACAGTGGCGGCAATATCCGCAAAGCTGTAACGGGTTCCAAGATTGCCGGGACGAACCTTCTTGCCGGCGATGAGCAGAGGTACATACTCTCTGGTGTGATCCGTGGTAGCAGTGTATCCTGGGTCACAGCCGTGGTCCGCGGTAATCATAACGATGTCGTCCTCACCCAGCTTTTCCATGAAACCAGGCAGCCATGCGTCAAACTCGTTCAGAGCCTGTGCATAGCCCTCAATGTTCCGCCGGTGACCAAAGAGCATATCGAAGTCCACCAGATTGACGAAACAAAGACCCTTAAAGTCCTTATCCGCATAGTTCATGGCGTGCTCCATGCCGTTGGTATTGCTCTGGTTATACACATGCTCAGTCGTTCCCCGGCCAGCAAAGATATCATAGATCTTACCCACGCCGATGGAATCCATGCCGGCTTCGCACAGAGCGTCCAGCAGAGTCTTTGTGGGAGGCTCCAGGGAGAAGTCGTGGCGGTTGGAGGTTCTCTTGTAATTGCCGGAGGTACCGATGAAGGGGCGGGCAATAACCCGGCCTACACCGTGCTTGCCCTGCAAGATCTTCCGGGCAATGCGGCAGTATTCATAAAGCTGCTCAGGAGGAACAACTTCCGCATGGGCGGCAATCTGGAATACGGAGGCGGCGGAGGTATAGACGATCAGATCGCCGGTGCGAACGTGTTCGTCGCCGTACTTGGCAATAACCTCAGTTCCCGACCAGGGAGCGTTTGCCAGAACGCCACGACCGGTAGCGGCACGGAAGGGCTCCAGAACCTCCTCGGGGAAGCCTTCGGGATAGGTGGGCAGGGGGCTGGGAGACACAATGCCGCCGATCTCCCAGTGACCGATGGTGGTATCCTTGCCCATGGAGGCTTCACTCAGGCGGCAGAAAGCACCGGTAGGGGCTTCAACCTTCTCCAGGCAGTCCACGCCGTCCACATTACCCAGACCCAGCTTTCTCATGTTGGGAATGTGCAGGTTGGGGGAAGTGGTGCAGCTTTTTAAGGTGTTGACACCTACATCACCGAAAGCCTCGGAGTCGGGCATAGCACCGATGCCAAAGGAGTCCAGTACAAATAAGAATACTCGTTTCATAGATTCTCACCTCTAAAGTATTGATTTTCAGGGCATAACGGGGCGGCATTGCCGCCCCAAAGGTTCAAGGTTCTCTATTACTGATTCTCCATCTTGACAGCAACTTCCAGAGCCACCTTCATCATGGTGGTAAAGGAATTTTGCCGCTGTTCGGAGGTAGTCAGCTCGCCGGTGAGGACATGGTCAGAGATGGTGCAGATGCACAGACCCCGCTTGCCATACCGGGCAGCGTTCATGTACAGGGCCGCGGCTTCCATTTCCAGAGCCATAACGCCCATCTTCTTCAGACCGTGGATCTTGCTCAGAGCCTCGGGAATACCCTCGTGGTCGCCATAGAACACATCAGAGGAGTTCACATTTCCCACATGATAGGTCGCGCCGGCTTCTTCGGCAGCTTCCACGGCTGCACGGAGCAGCTCATAGGATGCGATGGGAGCAAAGGTGCCGGGCAGATGGAACTGGTCAGCCCATGCGGAATCGGTGCAGGCACCCTGAGCAATCACCAGATCATACAGGTTGATATGCTCCTGAATGGAGCCGGCAGAGCCAACACGGATGATGTTTTCAACACCGTAGCCGTTGAACAGCTCATGGGAGTAGATGCCGATGGCGGGCATACCCATGCCCGATGCCATGACAGACACACGGACCCCCTTGTACCAGCCGGTGTATCCGTAAACGCCCCGTACATGATTGACCAGAACAGGGTTTTCGAGAAATGTTTCCGCGATGAATTTTGAG
>JAZNYB010000247.1:0-2687 GCA_045594185.1 Faecousia sp.
CACAGAACGACATGGCTACGATCCGACTTCCCGGCGGCAACCATTTCCAGCGCCGCAAGCTGCCCGGTGGTTGCGAGCAAAATGATGTCTCCCAAACAGATCTCCGCAGCCAAAGCACAGGCAGAGCCATTTTCCGCGGCAATGCGCTCTCCGGAAAAGCCGGTCTGCTTCTGCGCTGAGGGAGAAACCACCAGAACCGGAGTTCCTGTAAGGTAGCTCTGAGACAAGCCGAATTGCTCTGCCAAGTCGTCGGTGGCACTGATGCCGCCCCAAACACAGTCTACAGAGCCATCGTTCAAAGCAAGCCACCGCTCGCTCCACTGTAAAGAAACGAACTCAGCACGAACCCCCAGCTCCTTTGCCACAGCTTCCGCCAAAGCGCAATCGAAGCCTTGCCATGAACCGTCCATTTCATAGGAATATGGAGGGCAATGGGTTACACCGATTTTTAACACGCCGGCTTCTTTCACTGCCTTTAAGTCCGCTAATTGGGATTCCTTCCCGCAGGCAGTCAAAATCATCGTCAGGATAATAAGCACCACAAGCAGAGCTTTCCATGACCGTTTCATATTCTCACATCCCAAATCCTATCCACCGATCTTGGTGGTTCTGTACTGGATCGCCTCCGCCAAATGGGCAGGGGTGATGCTTTCGCTTCCATCCAAATCCGCAATGGTTCTCGCTACTCTTAAAATGCGGTCATAGCTTCTGGCGGTCAGACCCATGGAATCAAATGCGGCCTTCATCAGCTTTTCACAAGCCTCGTCCAGAAGGCAATGCTTCTGGGTCTGCGCCGGGGTCATGCGGGCATTGGAAAGCGTCTTTTCCCCCGCAAAACGGCGATGCTGCACTTCTCTCGCGGCATTGACCCGCTGGCGAACGGCATCAGAGGATTCCGCTTTCTCCCGGCTTCTTAAATCCTCAAAGCGCACCGCCGGGACATCTACAATAATGTCGATACGATCGAGCAGAGGTCCGGAGACATGGCTTTGATAGTTGTCGATAGATGCCTGAGAGCAGGAGCATCGTCCGGAAGGATCGCCATACCAGCCGCACTTGCAGGGATTCATGGCGCAAACCAGCATAAACTCCGCAGGATAGGTCACCGCGCCGCTGACTCTGGAGATGGTAACGCCCCCGCCTTCCAAAGGCTGGCGCATAATGTCCAGGGTGTCCTTCTTAAATTCCGGCAGCTCGTCCAAAAACAAGATACCCTTGTGCGCCATGGAAATTTCTCCCGGTCTGGGGTTGGAGCCGCCGCCGGCAAGACCCGCTGTAGAGATGGTGTGATGAGGGCTGCGGAAGGGTCTTGTCCGCACCAAAGGAGCCCTACGGGTCAGAAGTCCCATGACGGAATAGATCTTGGATACCTCCAGAGATTCCTCCCAGGTCATATTGGGGAGAATGGACGGAAGCCGCTTGCTGAGCATACTTTTTCCCGAACCGGGAGGACCAACCAATAAGATATTATGCCCACCGGCAGCGGCGATCTCCATAGCCCGCTTTACATTTTCCTGCCCCTTTACATCCGCAAAATCCAAAACCCTGTCCCCATTCTGAGAAGGACTCCACTCCGGCTCGGGGCTGATCTGCTCCGCCCCCGCCAAATGCCATACAAGCTGGCTGATGGACTCCACGGGAATGACCTTTGCCCCTCTGGCAAGGGTGGCTTCGGCGGCGTTTTCCATAGGGACATAGAGGGTGCGGATTCCCTCCTCCTTTGCCGCCATTGCCATGGGAAGCACGCCGGACACACCCCGGACAGCACCCTCCAGACTTAATTCTCCCAAAAACGCCTCATCCTCCTCCGGCTTTCTCACCAGCCCGGAGGCAGCCAAGATCCCCACCAAAATGGGAAGGTCATAAATCGTTCCTGATTTACGAATGCTGGCAGGCGCGAGATTTATGGTGATACGGCTGTTGGGGAAACGGAAGCCGCTGCTTTTTGCCGCCGCTCTGACCCGCTCCCGGGCTTCCTTTACCGCCGTATCGGGAAGCCCCACAATTTCAAAGCCGGGAAGCCCCTGAGAGATAAAACATTCACAGGACACACCGCAGCCGGACACCCCGGAAAGCCCCAAAGAGCGCACTGTACAAATCACACGACCACTCCTCTTTTTCGTTCTATGCCCCTATCATACAACAAAATCCCCCAAATGACAAACATTACTTCCCTTTTATCTGTAAATTTTTCGCTTCAGCCTATCTATTCCTGTTCTTCCGAAGTTTCCCCACGCTTCCAGTAGAAAATGTCGCAAAAACAAAAGAAGTTGCTTTTTTGCGGTTTACAAATCGGGGATTTGATGTTAGAATAGGCTCGACTAGGTGGGCTTCTCTCAAGAGAATGCCTAAATGAATTACTTTAGGAGGTATCTTCATTGGCTAGAAAATTCAAAACCATGGACGGCAATACCGCTGCCGCCCACGTCAGCTACGCGTTTACTGAGGTAGCCGGCATTTACCCCATTACCCCCTCCAGCCCCATGGCCGACTATGTTGACCAGTGGTCCGCCGCAGGCCGCAAGAACATCTTTGGCAACACCGTTAAGGTCGTTGAGATGCAGTCTGAGGCCGGTGCTGCCGGTACCGTTCACGGCTCGCTTGCCGCCGGTGCCCTCACCACCACCTACACCGCTTCTCAGGGTCTTTTGCTGATGATCCCCAATATGTACAAGATCGCCGGCGAG
>JAZNYB010000248.1:0-23622 GCA_045594185.1 Faecousia sp.
CCACCACGGCGGTGGGGTAGTTGTAGTTGCCTAAGGGCGCGCTTCCGGGACACTGGCAGCTTTCTTCACTGGTAAAGACCTTGGCACGGCTGTCCTCTCCGCATAGAACTGCCCGCTTGGAAAATACGGCAAGTCCGCACAGGGTATTGGGTCTGGCGCAGCCGTTTACCGTGTCAGCCAAAATGCGGTAGTAAAAGGTGATGTCGATGCAGTAGTGGCTGCGCTGGAAGGCCACCGGCTCTACATCAATATAGGCATACACCAGCTCTGCGCTGCGGGCACGAACCCCGGCGGCAGAGTCCAGAAGCTCCTGAGAATCCCGGCACATATAAACCCTGAGATCTTCAATGCAGTCTTTGTCCGTGC
This sequence comes from Faecousia sp., assembly GCA_045594185.1. Classification (GTDB taxonomy): domain Bacteria; phylum Bacillota; class Clostridia; order Oscillospirales; family Oscillospiraceae; genus Faecousia. The sequence continues at coordinate 367 of JAZNYB010000248.1, forward strand.
AGCTATCCGTGATTTTTCGTGTATGGATGCTCACTGCTTCCCTCAGGTCTTCGGGGCAGCAGCGTCTTGATTCAGACATAAGATAACCTCCTTACTGTGGTTTCAAATTATATTATGCAATGGGAGACGGTCTGTGCAGGTAAAAAACCGACTGACAGTGGACAAATGGGAAAGAATGTGGTAATCTATAGGTATACTGGACTGACTATAGTCATGGAAGGGGAAGAATATGCGGATCAATATCATGGGCGTTGAATTTGATAATGTGACCATGGAGGAAGCCATCGCCGCGGCGGCAACGGAGATCAGACTGCGCCGGGGGGCTTACTGTGTAACACCCAACGCCGAGATCGTCTGGGAAGCCATGCAGGACGAGTCTTACAGAAAGCTGGTCAATGATGCCTCTCTGGTGCTTCCTGATGGAGCGGGCGTTGTTCTGGGCGCGGATATTCTCAAACGCCCCCTGAAGGGGAAGGTGGCAGGCATTGATTTCGCTGACCGTCTGGCAGCTTACCTTGCAGAGGTGGGCGGCAGTCTCTATCTTCTGGGCAGCAAGCCGGGGATCGCGGAGCAGGCGGCAGAGAATTTGCAAAAGAAGTATCCCGGTCTTGTGATCGCCGGGACAGGGGACGGTTATTTTAAGGACGAGAAGCCTGTGGTGGAGCGGATCTGTCAGGCAAACCCCGATGTGCTGTTTGTGTGTTTGGGCGCGCCGAAGCAGGAGCTGTTTATGGCAAAATATAAGGAGGTTCTCCCTGTGGGTCTGATGGCAGGTCTTGGGGGAAGTCTGGATGGCTTTGCCGGGACGGTGAAGCGTGCGCCTGAATGGATGATCAATTGTAAATTGGAATGGTTCTACCGCCTTTTGAAAGAACCCAAGCGGCTGGGGCGCATGATGCGGCTGCCGAAATTTGTTCTGGCTTGCAAAAAGCAGCGCCGGAAGGAAGCAAGAGAGGAAAAGCAAAATGGGTAAACTGATCGTGCTGGAAGGAACGGACGGCTCGGGGAAATCCACCCAGTTCCGTCTGTTAACGGAAAGACTTTTGAGGGAGGGCAGGGATTTTCAAAAGCTGGTGTTCCCTCAGTATTCCGAGGAATCCTCCGCGCTTATCCGGATGTATCTGGCAGGGGAGTTTGGAAACAGACCTGAGGATGTCAATGCTTATGCCGCCTCCACCTTCTATGCCGTTGACCGCTATGCCTCTTATAAAAAGGTGTGGCAGGAATACTATGAGGGCGGCGGACTGATGCTGGCTGACCGCTATACCACCTCCAATGTGGTGCATCAGGGCTCCAAGCTGCCCCCGGAGAAGCGGGAGGAGTTTCTTACATGGCTGGAAGAATTTGAGTTTGACCGCCTGGGGCTGCCCAAACCGGATCTGGTGATCTATCTGGATGTATCGACCCTTGTGTCCGAAGCCATGATGCGCAAGCGGGAGCAGCTCACCCATACCCATGCGGACATCCATGAGCAGGATCAGGAATATCTGCGCCATTGCAGACAGACCGGAAGGCAGGCTGCGGAAAAATACGGCTGGAAGGTCATTCAGTGTGAACGGGATGGAAAAATGCGCTCCATTGAGGACATCCACGGTGAAGTTTACCGTCTGGTGCGGCAATGTCTGGAGGGGTAAGCATGGTATATATCGTTTTGGGCGCGGGCTTTGAGGAAATGGAAGCCATAACCCCCTTTGACCTGCTTTCCAGAGGGGGCGTGCCGGTGTGCTTTGCGGGGATCGGTGGCAAAAGGATCACCGGTGCCCATGGGATCACCATAGAAGCGGCTTTGACTGTAGAGGAGATCGACTCCCGCAATGGGGAGATGATCGTTCTGCCCGGTGGTCGTGGGGGCGTGGAGAGCATACAGGCTTCCTCTGTGACCTTGGAAAAAGTGAAGGAAATTTGGAAACAGGGCGGTTTCGTAGCTGCCATTTGCGCCGCTCCCGTGGTTTTGGCGGGGCTGGGCATTTCCGACGGTAAACAGGTGACCTGCTATCCCGGAGATTGCTGGACAGCGCAAATGAACAAGGCTGTCCTGATGCCCCATGTGGCAACCGTCCGGGATGGCAGTCTCATTACCGGAACCTCCGCAGGCTGCGCCATAGATTTTTCTTTGGAGCTGCTGTCTGCCCTGCGTGGGGAGGAAGCGGCGCAAAAGGTGCGGCAGGAGATCGTTATAAGGTAATACTCTATCTTTTCCCTAAGGGAGGAGCGTTGGATATGAAAGAACAGGATTTTCAGAATACCGGAAGATTTGGCAGGGAGCTTTTTGATGAGGAAGTTCCGCAGATCGAAACGGATGAGCTTGCCGTAGAAGGGCATGGTATGCTGGATCCCGCGGATCAGGAGCTGGATTCCATTATGCGGGAGGTCATGGCAATGGACATGGAGGAAGAATCCTCGCAGGAGGAATCTGTGGAGGAATCTGTGTCTGACCAGGAATACCGGGACATTTTCGCCCAAGACGATGAGGAGGATGCTTTCGATGCGCCCCCCCCGACACCGGCACGAAAGAAGCGCAGACGGGAAAGACCCCGCCGCAGAAAGATCAAGAAAAAGGGCAGCGGTCTTTTTGGAATCCCTCATTTTGTCAGCGGATTGATTTTGCTGGCTCTGGTGATCGTTCTGGGTGTGACCTGCGCCAGAGTGATCTGGTTGTGGGCAGATGATATTCTGGCTCTGACCAAGGAGGATCGGGAGGTTACGGTGACCATTACCGATTCGGACACTTTGGAGGATATCGCGAACAAGCTGTCCGATGCGGGGCTGGTGCGGTATCCCGAGGTATTCAAATTTTACTGTAAGCTCTCCGATTCCCGGGAGAAGATCAGCGCGGGAGAGTTCCAGCTCAATGAGATGCTGGACTATCACGCATTGGTGGGAAACATGAGCAGCCGCTCCGCCAGCAGAAAGGAAGTCTCCGTGACCATCCCTGAGGGCTATGAGTGCCGGCAGATCTTCGCTCTTTTGGAAAAGAATCAGGTCTGCACCGCGGAAGAACTGGAGCGGACGGTTCTCTCTATGGAATTGACGGATTACTGGTTTTTGGAGGAAGTGGATCAAAGTCAGGGCGTGAATTGTCTGGAAGGCTTCCTGTTCCCGGATACCTATAATTTCTATATGTTCGATGACCCGGAGCGGGTAATCAAAAAGTTCCTGAAAAACTTTGAAAACCGATTCTCCGAGGAAATGGTGGAGGGGATTGCGGAGCTGAACGGTCAGTTGGCGCAGATGTGGAAGCGTCACGGCTATGACGAGGCCTATATCCAGTCTCATTATCTGACCGTTGGGGATGTGGTAAATGTAGCTGCCATGATCGAGCGGGAAACCGCGGGCTCGGGAGAGAGCGCGACCATTGCTTCCGTTATTTATAACCGTTTGTGCGACCCTGCCTACCCCTATCTGAACATTGATGCCACCATTCAGTATGCTCTGGGTGAGCGCAAAGCCAATTTGACCTATGAGGATCTGGAGATCGACAGCCCCTATAACACTTATAAGTATAGCGGTCTTCCTGTCGGTCCCATTTCCAACCCCGGTCTTAACAGCTTAAAGGCTGCCATTTGGCCGGAAAGCACTGACTATTATTACTATGCTCTGGGCAACGACGGTGTGCATCACTTCTCTGAAAACGCCCAGCAGCACCAGGCGTTCCTGGAGAGCCTGAAAGAAAGCGGGGACGAATAAGTGAAGAAATTGGAGCTTTTAGCCCCCGCCGGAGACATGGAGCGGCTGAATATGGCGGTTCTATATGGTGCGGATGCGGTATATCTTGCGGGAACAGCCTTCGGGATGCGCTCCTTTGCGGGAAACTTTACGCCCCAGGAGCTTCCCGTGGCGGTGAAATTTGCCCATGAACATGGGGTAAAAGTCCATGTGACGGTGAATACCATGCCCAGAGAGGATGAGATCTGCTGCCTGCCGGAGCATTTGGAGCGGTTGGACGATGCGGGAGTGGATGCGCTCATCGTGGCTGATCTGGGAGCCTTCACCCTTGCGGGAAAATATGCCCCTCACTGCCAAAGGCACATTTCCACCCAACAGTCCGTTGCCAACAGCGTCTGCGCTTCGGCGTGGTACGATTTGGGAGCCAGCCGGGTCGTGCTTGCCCGGGAGGTCGGTCTGGAGGAGATCCGCCGGATTCGGGCAAATACCCCCAAGGAGTTGGAGATCGAGACTTTTGGACATGGTGCCATGTGCGTGTCTTATTCAGGAAGATGTCTGCTTTCCAACTATATGACCGGGCGTGACTCCAACCGGGGAGCCTGCGCCCAGCCCTGCCGGTATCAGTACGCCCTCATGGAAGAAAAAAGACCGGGAGAGTATTTCCCTGTATTCGAGGACGAAAAGGGAACATATATCCTCAACTCCCGGGATATGTGTATGATCGACCATTTGGGGGATCTGATGGAGGCAGGCGTGGACTGCATCAAAATCGAAGGCAGGGCAAAATCCGCTTACTATGCCGCCATTGTCACAGGTGCTTACCGCCACGCCATTGATGATGTGGCAGCGGGCAGACCTGTAGACCCGGTGTGGCGGGACGAGGTAGATCATGTGTCCCACCGGGTATATTCCACCGGCTTTTACTATGGTTATCCGGGGCAGTATACGGAAAGCTCCCGGTATCTGCGCCAGTGGCAGGTCTGTGCCATTGTGCTGGATTGTGACTGTAATGGTTTGGCAACATTGAGCCTGCGAAACAAATTCCGGGCAGGAGATGCTTTGGAGCTGGTAGGCCCGGACACCAGACCCTTCGCTTTTGAAGCACCCTCCATGACCGACGAAAAGGGAGAAGCTCTGGACGAACCCAGAACGCCTCAAATGGTGTTCAAAATGCAGCTTCCCAAGGCTGTTCCGGCTTATTCCATTTTGCGCCATGCCGTGGAGCTGTCAGGCAAATAACATATAAGAAACCGCCCTCTGCCAAAAACAGGGGGCGGGTTGTGTTTGGTAGGGTCATTCTACATGGGAGTGGTTGTTGATGTGGTCGATGCAGTAGCAGTGATAGCCCTTGCACCGGGAGCAATAGCGAAATTCCAGACCGGGGTCGGAAAGATCCGTCCTGCCGCAGATGACACATTTGTGGGTATAGGGGGCTTTGGGTCTGACATTATCTCCTTCATAAGAGCCTGTGGGACGGAAGGGAATGGTCTTGCTTCCGCTGGGCTGCTTTTTGCGGCGGAACAGGCGGCGGGCATTGATGCGCCAGGAATCGGGGAAAATGTTGGCAATATCCTTGCCGAAATAAAGGAAATAGTTGGCAAGGGCGAACAGAGGCATCAGATTGATGGGGAAGATGGATATTCGCAGAAGCAGATACAGATACATTGCCAGATCAAAGATCCCCAGCCAACGGGCTTTTAAGGGAATAATGAAAAAGATTCGGAATTGCGTATCCGGATACATGGTGGCAAAGGCTAAAAACATGGAGGTATGAATAAAGGAGAAGCTGGCATAATTCAAAAGCAATCCGGAGATGACAGACATCAGCCAGGCAGTGAGAAAATAGATGTTGAATTTGCAGGTTCCCCACACATTTTCCAGTGTTTGCCCCATTTGGTAATAGAATATGAGAAAGAATATGGCAAGAAACGGGGATGTGCCGGTAAACTCCAGCAAAAGAAAGCTGAACAGCCGCCACACCTGCCCCTGAAAGATCAGGTCACGGTCGAAGCAGAGCATGGAATACAGCAAGCCGGTGGAATCCATCATATAAAAGAGATATGACACAACATTGGCACCCAAAAACCAAAGCATCAGATTGGGAATACCCTTGTTCCGGTTGCGGTAAAAGAACCGCTCCATTTTACGCCGAAGATTTTTCAAAACAGACTCACTCCTTTGTTGAATACAGAATCATTCTAACAGATAAAAAGGAAAATGTCTATGGATAAGCTGTTAATTTTATGGTAGAACCTTACCCTCATTTTCTTGCTTTCATCCCCGGATACGAAGATACCGGCAGAAATATGGAAAAAATCCTTGTGAAATCCAAAAACATCTGTTATATTGATATGAAGGATACTTTGGGGAAGTCTCATTTTGTCATGCTTTTTTTGAGGCAGGGAGGTTTCTATGTCTTTTCAAAGTAATTTAAGGAAGATCCGCCGGCGACCGGGGGTGAACCGGCTGCCTGCTACCAGGATCATCGCGCTGGTTTTTGCCCTGATCATCCTTGGGGGCGCGGTGCTTCTGATGCTGCCTGTGTCCTCCCGGAATGGGGAAAGCTGCGGCGTGATGAAGGCCCTTTTTACCGCAACCTCCGCCACCTGTGTTACGGGGCTGATTCTGGAGGATACCTTTGTGCAGTGGAGCGGCTTTGGTCAGGTGGTCATCATCTGCCTGATCCAGATCGGCGGTCTGGGCTTTATGTCCATTGCATCCATCTTTGTCTTTTCCCTGAGAAAGAAGCTGGGCATGAAGGAGCGGCTTCTTTTGGCGCAGGCTATGAGCTTAAACGAGGTGGAAGGCGTGGTCAGGCTGCAAAAGCACGTGCTGATCGGCGCGTTTTCCATTGAAGGGGCTGGGGCTCTTGCGCTGTTTCTTCGCTTTTTGCCGGAGTTCGGCTGGGCAAACGCTCTGAAATGGGGGGTATTTCACTCCATTTCCGCCTTCTGCAACGCAGGCTTCGATATTTTCGGTGTTCTGCAGCCGGGTGGCAGTCTTTCTCTGTTCCAGACGGACTGGGCAGTGAATCTGATCCTTATGACCCTCATTCATTTGGGTGGTTTGGGCTTCTTCGTGTGGGAGGAGGTATTTCAGACACTTGCCAACAGAAAAGCCAGAGGGCTGTCTCCCTATACCAAACTGGTGCTGCTTTGCTCCGGGGGAATGTTTCTTCTGGGGACAGCGGCGATCGCCTTTTTGGAGTGGAACAACCAGGATACGCTGGGCGGGCTTGTCTGGTACGATAAGCTGCTGGCATCGGCATTTCAATCCACTACCCTTCGCACGGCGGGCTTTGCGGCGTTGGATCAGGGCGCGCTGACAGAAGCCACCAAGGGACTTTCCGTATTCATTATGCTGGTGGGCGGCGCAAGCGGCTCCACTGCCGGTGGCATCAAGGTGGTGACTGTAGCGGTAATTTTCCTCACAGTCTTTGCCAGTGCCAGAGGAAAGAGCCGGGTCTGTGTCTTTAAGCGGACAGTTCCCGAACAGCAGATCAAAGATGCTGTTTCTTTGGCGGTGATCGTGGTTTTGCTGTGCTTTGCCGGAGCGGTATTCCTCACGGCTGACAGCGGAATTGCTTTTGTGGATGCCATATTTGAGACTTCCTCCGCTTTGGCAACGGTGGGAATCACCGCCGGAGTGACGCCGCTGCTGGGGACGGCTTCCAAACTGCTTTTAATTTTGTTTATGTATTTTGGCAGAGTTGGTATTTTGACCTTGAGTCTGGGCTTCCTTATGGGAGATCAGGCAACGGAACGCTTCCGCTATGCGGAAACGAAGCTTCTTATCGGCTAGGAGGAGGAAATGATGAAAAGCTATGCGGTGATCGGAATGGGACGCTTTGGCGGCCATCTGGCAAGACGGCTGTCGGCACTGGGTAATGAGGTTCTTGCCATGGATGTATCTCAGGAAAAGATCCAGCAGATCGCCGGGGATGTGACCCAGGCGGTTTCCGGGGACTCTGCGGACATTCAGGTGCTTCGGGCTTTGGGGGTTCATAATCTGGACTGCGCCATTGTTGCCATTGGTGAAGATTTGGCAGCCAGTGTGCTGACCACCCTGAACCTGAAGGAGCTGGGCGTACCTATGGTGGTATGCAAGGCGCAGGACGATAATCACAGGAAAATCTTGGAAAAGATCGGTGCGGATCGTGTGGTCGTGCCGGAGCGGGAATATGCCAACAAGCTGGCGCAGGGCTTGTGCAGCACCAATGTTTTGGAATATATTGAGCTTTCCGGGGATTTTGGTATTCTGGAATTTGCCGCCCCTGCTGCATGGGTGGGAAAATCTCTGCGGCAGCTCAATGTCCGGGCAAAGACCGGGGTCAATATCCTTGCCATTGGGAAGGGAGAGGATATTCAGATCTCCTTCAGTGCCGACTATGTGATCGAAGCGGACGATACCATTCTTGCTTTAGGCGAATACGCGGCGTTACAGGCGGTGCAGAAGAAATGAGAACAGAGCGGATCACCAGCCGGAAAAATCCTCTTTTACAAAAGGTAAAAAGATTACTGAGTTCCCGAAAGGCTCGCTATGAGGAAGGGCTGTTTGTGGGAGACGGTACAAAACTCCTGCAGGAAGCGATCGCGTGGTATTCCGGGCTGGAAGCAGTGATTTTGGCGGATACTTTGCCTGTGCCGGAAAATATGCCTGCCCATGTGCCGGTGTATCAGGTGCCGGAGGATGTGATGGAGTCTCTTTCTCCTATGAAAGCTCCACAAGGGGCGTTGTTTCTCTGCCGCATCCCGGAAAAGCGGGAGGGGACGGTCTGCCCGGGCTGTCTGATTTTGGAGGGGATTCAAGACCCTGGAAATTTGGGTACGATCATAAGAACCGCCGATGCTCTTGATACGCCGGTTATTCTGGCGGACGGCTGCGCGGATCCCTATAACTGGAAAACCGTCCGGGCTTCCATGGGAGCGGTGTTTCGCAGCCAGCCCGGGATGCTGGACAGCGCGGAGGTGGTGACAGCCTGTGCAAAACAGGGCATCCCACTGGCAACCACGGCTTTGTGCCCGGATGCGGAGGACATTCGCCGGGGAGAGCTGTCCAAGTGGGCGGTGGTTATTGGCAGTGAGGGACAGGGAGTCAGCCCCATGCTTTTGGAAAAGTGTGATAAAAAGCTGATCATTCCCATGAATCCCCGCTGTGAGTCCCTCAATGCCGCCATTGCCGCAACCATTGTTATGTGGCAGATGAAGCTGAGCGGACAAATGTGACCCTCATATATCAGCAAACAGAGAGGAGAGCCGCAGAATATGCTGGAATATTGGATATGGCTGGCAAACAGACAGGGGCTTCGGGAGGGCAACGCCCTGAAGCTGGTGGAGCTGTTTGGAGATGTCCGGGCGTTGTTTCTCGCCGGACGCAATGACTTGCAGGAACGGGGCGTTCGCAATACAAAGGTGCTGGATGCCTTGGGTGATAAGTCTATGGATGGGGTCATGGAGATCCTGAAAACCTGCCATATGGCTGGGATTCATGTAATGAGTTGGGAAGATAATGCTTACCCCGATCGTTTGCGGAATATTGCGGATCCTCCTTTGGTACTATATTACAGAGGACAGTTCCCTGACTTTGATCAGGAGGCGGTGATCGGCATTGTGGGAACAAGAAAAGCGACCACCTATGGCTGCCACATCGCCAGACAAATGAGCTACCAAATTGCCAGATGCGGCGGGCTGGTGGTGTCCGGCATGGCGGCTGGGATCGATATCACCGCGACTCTGGGAGCGTTGGAGGGGGCGCAGCGGGCAGTGGGCGTGCTGGCCTGCGGTGTGGATGTGGTCTATCCTGCCACTACCCGAAGCATCCGCAGGCAGTTGGAGCGGACAGGCTGTCTCCTCTCAGAATACCCGCCGGGGACAAGACCTTCCAAATGGGTATTTCCCAAGAGAAACCGTATCATAAGCGGTTTGAGCTGCGGTGTGGTCGTGGTAGAAGCCCCGGAGAGAAGCGGCGCGCTGATCACGGCGCACCATGCTCTGGAGCAGGGGCGGGATGTGTTTGCCGTTCCGGGAAGTGTAAATTCTCCCCAAAGTGCCGGCTGTAACCGCCTGCTTTCCACAGGGGCGGCAGCGGCGCAGCATGGCTGGGATGTGATGCGGGAATATGAGCATCTGTTCCCGGATAAGGTGCATTGCTGGACGGAGGGGAAAAAGCATATGGAGCTGCTCCTGCGGGCTGACCGACAGACGGAAGACGCACCAAGACAGCGGGAGAAGGATTTTTTGGTGCGCACGGCAAAGACTGTGCCCGAAAAAAGCATTGACATTGTGGAGCAAACACCGTATAGTGAGTGCGACCGGGATGAACCTACCTCCATGCCGGAGGGACTTTCCTCCGACGAACAGACTGTTTGGAGTCTTCTGAGTCGGCAGAAAAAGCATGTGGATGAAATTGTTTCTCAAAGCGACATGGGTACTTCCCGTGTTCTCGGGGCTTTGACTCTCCTGGAGATCAAGGGATTGATCCTTCGTCATCCGGGGAAATTTTATACTCTGTCCGAATAGGCTCGGACAATGGATTCATGGAGGATTTATGGCAAAGGAAGCTGCAAATCTTGTAATCGTGGAGTCACCCTCCAAGGCCAAGACCATTGGCAGATATTTAGGTCCGCAGTATACCGTCAAGGCGTGTATGGGTCATTTGCGGGATCTGCCCAAGAGCAAAATGGGCGTGGATTTGGAGCATGACTTCATACCGGACTACCGTCCTGTGCCGGGGAAGGAAGAACTGATTTCCGATCTTCGGCGGGAATCCCAAAGGGCGAAAATCGTCTATTTGGCAACTGACCCTGACCGGGAAGGAGAGGCTATTTCCTGGCATTTGCGGGAGCTGCTGGAGATCCCGGCAGAAAAAACAAGGCGGATCACCTTTAATGAGATCACGAAAAATGTGGTTGCGGAAGCGATCCACAAGTATAGGGATATAAACTACGATCTGGTAGACGCGCAGCAGGCAAGGCGTATTTTAGACCGCATTGTAGGCTATCAGCTCAGCCCCTTCCTTTGGAAAAAGGTGCGAAGGGGACTGTCCGCCGGGCGTGTACAGTCTGTTGCCACCCGTTTGGTGGTGGAGCGGGAGAACGAGATCCGTGCCTTCGTGCCGAAGGAGTATTGGACACTGGATGTTATTCTGGAGCGTATGGGGCGAGTCGGCTCTTTCCAGGCAAGATACTTCGGGGAGACAAAGAAGCGGGAGCTTTCCTGCGAGGCAGAGGCGGATGAGATCATAAGAGACATCCGGGGCAAGCGGTTTACGGTTTTGAATGTAAAGAAGGGAACCAAGACCCGCACCGCTGCCCCTCCCTTTACCACCTCCACCTTGCAGCAGGAGGCATCCAGAAAGCTGGGTATGACCCCCAGATTTACCATGTCCGTTGCCCAGCAGCTTTATGAAGGGGTGGATGTGGAAGGAGAAGGCACTACAGGTCTGATCACCTATATGAGAACGGACTCTTTGCGCCTTTCCGACGAAGCCTGCGCCGCCGCAAAAGATTTTATCTGCAACCGGTATGGTTCTGCCTATTATTACGGAGAACCCCACCAGTTCAAAACCAAATCCGGCGCGCAGGATGCCCATGAAGCCATCCGCCCTACCCATGTGGAGCTGGACCCGGAAATGATCAGGGGCTCTTTGACCAAGGATCAGTACCGACTGTATAAGCTGATCTGGAGCCGTTTCTTGGCAACGCAGATGGCCAATGCGGTTTACAGCACAGTGGCGATCGATACGGAATGTGCGGGGCATATTTTTAAGTCCTCTCACCAGAGTGTTTTGTTTGCCGGATTCCTTGCGGTCTATGAGGAAGGCAAGGACGAGGAAGGCGAAGCGGTCGGTTCACCACTGCCTGACCTGAACGAGGGGGAAAAGCTGAACATTGGGGACATTTTGAAGCAGCAGCATTTTACCCAGCCTCCTGCCCGGTACACGGAAGCCATGCTCATTAAGGCTATGGAGGAGAAGGGCGTTGGCAGACCCTCCACCTATGCCGCTACGGTGGCGGTGATCCAGGATCGGGATTATGTGGTCAAAATGGACAAACGGCTGACACCCACCCCTTTGGGCGAGGTGGTCACCGGTTTGATGATAGAGCGGTTTAACGACATCATTGATGTGGAATTTACCGCCAATATGGAGTCTCGTCTGGATGATGTGGAGCGGGGAGACAGACGGTGGAAGGAGATCCTTCGGGATTTTTATGCCGGCTTCAGCAAAGAGCTGTCTGAAGCGGAGGAAGCTTTGGAGGGTATCCGTATAAAGGTTCCCGCGGAGGAAACCAGTGAAGTTTGTGAGATCTGCGGCAAAAATATGGTGATCAAGATCGGTAGATTTGGTCGCTTCCTTGCTTGCCCCGGCTTCCCGGATTGCACCAATACCAAGCCCATTATGGAGCGGATGCCGGGCAGATGCCCTAAGTGCGGTCACGGAATATTGAAGCGGAAATCCAAAAAGGGCTATGCTTACTATGCCTGCGAAAAGGGTGCGGAATGTGGCTTTATGACATGGGATGTACCCACGGAGCTGGACTGTCCCTCCTGTGGTCAGACCATGTTCAAAAAGTCCGGCAGAGGCAGAATGAAGCCCTTCTGCATTAACAAAGCCTGCCCCAATTTCCTGCCCGAGGATCAAAGGGGCTACTATAAGAAAAAGACCCAGGCACAAGGTGAGGGCGGCGAGGAAGCTCAGGATACCGCGTCTGAAGAAAAGAAAGCCCCGGCAAAGAAGGGAGCTCCAAAGAGATCCACCGGGACAAAGAAAGCCGATGCCGAAAAAACCACCGGGACAAAGAAAACCACCACCCGGAAATCGTCCGGAACAAAAAAGACCACCACCCGGAAAAGCACCAAAAAGAACGGGGAGGAATGACCATGACAGAAGTGAAAGTGATCGGCGCTGGACTTGCCGGCTGCGAAGCGGCATGGCAGCTTGCCAAAAGAGGAATCCCTGTCCGTTTGTTTGAAATGAAGCCGGAGAAAATGAGTCCTGCTCACCACAGTGAGGGGTTTGCGGAATTGGTTTGCTCCAATTCTCTCCGGGGTGACCGGCTGGAAAATGCCGTTGGACTGCTGAAAGAAGAACTGCGGAAGCTGGACAGTGTGATCATGCAGGCCGCCGATGCCACCAGAGTGGAGGCGGGAGGCTGTTTGGCTGTTGACCGTCACGGCTTTTCTCAATGGATCACAGATAAAATCCGCAGCCACCCCTTGATCACCGTGGAATCCGGGGAAGTAACGGAAGTTCCCCAAGGTCCTGTCATTATTGCCACCGGCCCTCTTACCAGTGATGCCATGTCCGATGCCATTGCAAGGTACTTTGGGCAGGAGGATTACCTGCACTTCTTTGATGCGGCGGCACCTCTTATTACCGCAGAGTCCATCGACATGGAATCCGCATGGTTTGCCTCCCGTTATGACCGGGGAACGGCGGACTATATCAACTGCCCCATGGACAAAGAGCAGTATGATGCCTTCTATCATGCCCTCATCACCGCCGAGGAAGCGGAGGTTCATGGCTTTGAGGATAAAAATGTCTTTGAAGGCTGTATGCCTGTGGAGGTCATGGCTCGCCGGGGTTACGATACCCTCCGCTATGGCCCCATGAAGCCGGTTGGACTGAAAGACCCCAGAACCGGGAAAGAGCCCTACGCCGTTGTCCAGCTTCGGAAGGACAATTCTGACGGCACTGTCTATAATATCGTAGGCTTCCAGACCCATCTGCGCTTCCCAGAGCAGAAAAGAGTGTTTTCCATGATCCCCGCCCTGAAAAACGCGGAATTTGTGCGCTACGGCGTTATGCACAGAAACACCTTCCTCCAGTCCCCCAAGCTCTTAGACCGGTTCTATGCAGACCGGAGAGATCCTCTTGTTGCCTTTGCGGGACAGATGACAGGAGTGGAAGGCTATGTGGAATCCACCGCTTCCGGCTGTCTTGCGGCAATTGCTATGGCGGCAAAGGTGCAGGGAAAGAATCCGCCGGAGTTCCCCAAGGAAACAGCGGTGGGAGCTTTGGGGTTGTACATCAGTGACGAGTCTGTACGGGACTTCCAGCCCATGAATGTGAATTTTGGGATCATTGCTCCCCTGAACCAGAGGATCCGGGGCAAGGCGCAGAAGAACCTTGCCATTGCCCAGAGGGCTTTGGCTGTGCTGGATGAAATAATCGAAGCAGGAATATAAAAAGAGAGGTGCAGCATCATGAAGATCATACTCGATGCCATGGGCGGCGACCATGCTCCGGAAGCAGCGGTTTTGGGAGCGTTGGATGCCCATAAGGAATTTGGAGTGGAGATCACTCTGGTAGGACGGGGCGAGGAGATCCTTGGAGTCATGCGCAAGCACAATATTGAGGACTTGCCCAAGGGATTGGAGATCGCCAACGCCGACGATGTGGTGGATATGCACGACGACCCCACCTCCGTGATCCATAAGCGGAAAAATTCTTCCATGATCGTGGGGCTGAAAATGCTGGCAGACGGGAAAGCCGACGGTTTTATCTCTGCGGGCAATACTGGCGCGCTTCTCACAGGAGGCACACTTCTGGTCAAGCGGGTCAAGGGCGTGCGCCGTGCTGCCTTCGGACCCACCATGCCCAACAAGGCGGGAGGACAGACCTTGATCATCGACAGCGGTGCCAATGTGGAATGTACCCCGGAGTTTTTGCTCCAGTTTGGTGTTATGGGTTCTCTGCTTATGAAAAAGCGGGGAGTGGATAATCCCAGAGTTGCCCTTCTTAACAACGGCACAGAGGAAAGCAAGGGCCCCGACCTGCAAAAGGAAGCCCACAAGCTCCTGACCCAAGCCCACGATGCCGGTATTATCAATTTTGTTGGCAATGTAGAGGGCAGAGAAGCTCTTATGGGCGGCGTGGATGTGATCGTCTGCGATGGATTTTCCGGAAATATCTTCCTGAAAACCGTGGAAGGAACTGCCATGTTCATGGGCTCTCTCATTAAGCGAGTGTTTAAGAAGAATCTTCTGACTATGCTGGGCGGTCTTTTCTGCAAATCCGGCATGAAAGGACTTTTGGCTATGTTGGACTATCGGGAGGTAGGCGGCACAGAGCTGGTGGGTATCCGCAAGCCGGTTATTAAGGCACACGGCTCCTCCGATGCCAGAGCCTTCCGCAGTGCGGTTCGTTTGGCAATGCAGGCGGCACAGCATGATATGAGCGGAGAGTTGGAAGAATCTCTGCGCCGACTGAATGAGTTTAAGGAGAGCGCGGCCCATGATTAAGGATCTGGAAATTGCTCTGGGCTATCATTTTCAGAACATCACCCTTCTGCGCAATGCCCTGACCCACAGCTCCTATGCCAACGAGCGGTGGAGAGACAGCCTTGCCAGTAACGAGCGGCTGGAATTTTTGGGTGACTCCATTTTGGGAATGGTCACGGCGGAGCATCTGTACCGCACCTATCCCAACCGCCCGGAGGGTGAGCTGACCAAGATCCGGGCTGATCTGGTGTGCGAAACTGCCCTTGCAAGGGTTGCTGACCGCTTAAAGCTGGGAGACTACCTGCTTTTGGGTCACGGCGAGGAGCAGGGGGGCGGCAGAACCAGAAACAGTATTCTGGCTGATGCGGTGGAGTCTGTTCTGGCGGCAACTTATCTGGACGGTGGCTTTGCGCCCGCTGCGGACATGATCCACAGATTGATCCTTACGGACATTCCTGCGGAAAAGCCGAGAAATACGGACTATAAGACCCAGCTTCAGGAACTGGTGCAGCGGAAGAAGAACCAGCTTATCCAGTATCGCCTGATTGGGGAGTCCGGGCCTGACCACGCCAAGGAATTTTCTGTTGAGGTGCTTCTCAACGGAAGTGTTGTGGGTGTTGGTACAGGCAGCAGCAAAAAAAGAGCCGAGCAGGAAGCCGCCCGGGTGGCAATTGAGAAGCTGTTTCCTCTGTAAAGAAGTATAAGAATACCCGAACCATCTGCGGCTTTTGACAGAGGTTCGGGTATTTTCCATTCTTATGACTTTTTCAAAATCTTTGCTGCATTTTCCTCCGCAAACTGCTTGCTGTACAGGTCGTGATAGTAGCCGCCCTTTTTCAGCAGCTCCATATGCTTGCCCTGCTCGACGATCTTTCCGTCCCGCACCACCAGAATCAAATCTGCCTTGCGGATGGTGGAAAGACGATGGGCAATGAGGAAGGAGGTTCTGTCCTTCAAAAGATGGTCGATGGCTGCCTGAATGAGCTGCTCCGTCTGGGTGTCGATGGAGGAGGTGGCTTCGTCCAGAACGAAAATTCTGGGGTCAGCCAGTACCGCCCGGGCGAAGGAAATAAGCTGCTTTTCGCCTGTGGACAGCCGGTCACCGCCCTCGCCTACATCACTGTCCCAGCCCTTTTCCAGCTTGGCAACCACGGTGTCCGCGGAAACGGCTCTGGCGGCGGCTTCGATCTCCTCGTCGGTGGCGGTGAGCTTGCCGTAGCGGATGTTTTCCTTCACCGTTCCGGAGAACAGGTGGGGATTTTGCAAAACATAACCGATGTTGGAGTGAAGCCAAAGCTGACTGCGCTCCCGGTAGTCTCTGCCGTCAATGAGGATCTGCCCGGAGGTGGGCTCAAAGAAGCGGCAAGCCAGATTGACCAGAGTGCTTTTTCCCGCTCCTGTCTCGCCTACAATGGCAACGGTTGTTCCGGCGGGGATATGCAGGGAGAAATGCTCCAAAACATTCTCACCGCCGTCGGGGTAGCGGAAGGTAACATCCCGGAATTCAATTTCACCAACGAGAGGCTCCCAGTTTTCTTTCTTAGGGGCGAAAACATCTCCGTATTTCTCCTCCACCTCCGGCGTATCCTTTACCTGAGGGGTCTGATCCATGAGATCGGTGATACGCTCAATGGAAGCCTGGAGGGAAATAAACTCCGCAATGTTGGCGGCAGTCATTTGGATGGGCTCGAAGATACCTACAGCGTATGTAGTGAAAGCGGAGAGTGTAGCGATTTCCAGAACACCTTCCAGTGTCATGTGACCGCCCCGGAGAAGGACGATGGCAACAGCGGCAGTGGAGCAGAACAGTACCAGAGGGATATAGACCGCATTGAGCCGTGCAGCCCGGACACCGGAATGGTGCATGGAGGCGGTCAGCTCCTTGAACTGCTCTGTGTTCTGGTCTTCAATAACCAAAGTTTTGGAGGTCTTTGCCCCGGTGATGCCCTCGTTAAAAGAACCGGTGATTTTGGAATTGATCTTGCGGACTTTTCTGTTCCAGTGTAAGATTTTCCCTTGGAAGTAGCCGGTGAGAATGGCAATGGCGGGGACAATTAGGATAATGACCAGTGCCAGCTTCCAGTTCAGAAGGAGCATGGACAGGAAGGTTCCCAACACATAAAACAGCGCCCAGAGAATGTCCGTAATGCTCCATGCGATCATGCCCGCAATGCGGTTGGTGTCGCTCATAACTCTTGTTATGAGATACCCAACAGGAGTAACATTGTAGAAGGAAAAGGACAGGGTTTGAAGGTGAGTAAAGAGCTTTTGCCGCATATCCCGCCCGAAATTCATTTCAATGGTCATGGAGTTGCGCCCGAAGGCTACTACGGATAGAGACTGGCAAATGATCACCACGATGTAGGCAAGAACGAAGGGCACTAGTCCCTTCAGGGTTCCCGGCTCAATAAAATTCGCAATGGCATAGCGCTGAAACAGAGGGATCACAACATCAATGGCGGCGGTGAGCAGGTTAAACAGGATCATCCAGAAAAACGCCCACCGATAGTTTTTCAGCAGGGGCAAAAGCCGCTTCCAGACCTTTATATCAAAAGATCGGTTATAGTCTTTTTCATCAAAGCCACCCATTATGCTTTCCCTCCTTCCTCTAAGAGCCTGCGGTCGTCGCTGCTCATTTGAATTTCATAAATGTCTTTGTAAATGCCGGGTCTGGAAATTAGCTCGGCGTGAGTGCCGATGTCGGATACTTGGCCGTCATCCAGTACCAGAATGGTATCTGCCTGCATGAGGGTGGTGATACGGTGGGAGATCAGGATCACCGTGGAATCTCCGGTACCCTCCTTTAGAGCCTTGCGGATCTTGGTGTCCGTTTCCGCGTCCACAGCGGACAGGGAATCGTCAAAGATCATAATGGGCGCGCCTTGCAGAAGCATCCGGGCGATGGCGATCCTTTGCTTCTGACCGCCGGAAAGGGTCACGCCCCGCTCGCCCACCAAAGTGCCGTACCCATCGGGGAACTCCGTAATGGCTTCATCCACACAGGCAATGGCGGCAACCCGGCGAATTTCCTCCCGGGAAGAATCCGGCTTGGTGGCGGCGATGTTTTCTTCAATGGTGCGGGAGAACAGGAAAGGCTCTTGCAGAACCAGACCGATGTTCTTTCGCAAATGCTCCCGGCGAATATTGCGGACATCCACGCCGCCGATGGTGATACTTCCTTGCTCCGGCTCTAAGTCATACAGCCTGTCCAAAAGATGGACAAGGGTGCTTTTGCCGCTGCCTGTGCCGCCCAAAATGGCAAAGGTCTTTCCCTGCGGAATGGTGAAGGACACATTTTCCAAAACCGCCTTTTCCTCATAGCCGAAGGATACATTCTCGAATACGATGTCCCCGGACATGGGAGCATCCACAGCATAGGGTGCATCCACTTCCTCAGGGGCATCCAGAATGTAGCCCACCCGCTCAATGGAAACGCCCGCCTTGCTCATTTCCGAAAGCACACGCCCCAAAGAACGCACAGGCCAGGTAAGTGCCTCGTTATAGGACACAAAGGCGAGAAGCGCACCCAGAGAAATGCTGCCGTTCACCGCTTCCACGATGCCCACGGTGAGGATCACCATGACCTGCAGGCAGGTAAGCAGTGTGCCCGATGCCCAGTAAATGGAAAGAACCTTACCCAGTCTGATCCACAAAGAGGAAAATCGCTGGTTTTTCTCCTGAAAGCGGTCTACCTCATAGCGTTCCCGCCCAAAGGCACGAACCACACGAACGCCGGTGAAATTCTCCTGGGCGCAGGTGGTCAGCTCGCCCTCTGCCTCGTCCGCAACCTGAAAGCGGGAGGAGATCTTTCCGTGGAAGATGCCGGAGGACAGACCAACAATGGGAATAAACAGCACAGCCACCAGAGACAGCTTCACATTCATGGTAAACATGATGCTCATATACAGGATAATGAGAAATACGGTTCGGATGACTTCCACAAGCTGGTTGCACACGAAGCCCCGGATCACATCCACATCGGAGGTGCAACGCTGGATCATGTCGCCGGTGGAATGGGCGGTATGCCAGCGGTAGCTCAGCTTCTGAATGTGGGAAAACAGGGAATCTCTTATGCCCTTGACGAAGCCCTCAGAGCCTTTGGACAGGTTGGTTCGCTGACCATAGCCGCAAAGACCCCGCAGCAGGGCGGCAATGAGGACAGCACCCGCCGCCAACAAAAGAGCGTTTTTAGGGTCACTGCGAAGGGTATCCACATCCAGCAGCCCATGGAGGAAGCTGGGCAGCTCCAAAGGCTCGCTTCCTAAGATAGAATCCACGGTGATGCGGATGATCTGAGGTGTCAGGGCGTTAAATACCATGCCCAGACAGGCGAAAACGATGGCGAGGACAAAGTAGTGGAGATTCCCCCGGAGGAATCTTCTGATCAGGCGAACCTTTGCTCCGGCGGTCATTTTTGTTTGAGTTTCCAATTTGATCACTCCTTTTGAAAAACAAAAAACGGCGTTCCTACCAAGCAGGACGCCGCAAAACCCATAGAAAGAGCCTCTAATCAGGCTGAAAGCATACAGGTGCGCAGAGAACGCCTGGACAGGGTAACATACATCATATCAACGGAATACAGAATCATGGTCATTTCGCGCACCTCCTTTCAAAATTTTGGAATAATTCCATGGACAGTATAGTGGCAATGTGTCCCAATGTCAAGGAAAATTTGAAAAAAGCTGAAAGATTTTCCTTGGGGCAGAATGAAATCTTGCACTTTCCTTTTGGATATGCTATGATGTAACCGCAATATTTCGACGGATGTTTCCCTGTTTTCTGTGAACAGGTGGTTTGGAGGGTCGTGTAATGTTTTTGAAGAAGGTAGGCAGGGTGTTTTATGCCATTTGGCGGTTTCTGCGCTCCTGCGGTCTGTTTATCTATACCTTCCGGGGATTTTTTATGGCAATTCCCGTGGTGCTGGCTGCTTTATATCTGGCTAAGGAGAATATGGCGATTTTGCCGGAGCAGGTTGGTCTGGTTCTGGCAAAGGACGGCACTTTTTCCGCTGTGGTGGCAAGAGCGCACGCCGTGCAGTGGCCATTGTATATTACGGGGGGCAGTGTGATTTTGATGTGGCTGTCCAGAAAGGCGTTTTTTCCTTGGCTCATGTCCGTGGTGACACTGATCATCCCTATATATATCCGGCTTTTGAACCAGTTTTTCTAAAAAAGCATAAAATTCCCGCTTCTCTGCTTTCTTTGCGGAGAAGCGGGATCAGTGTTATTTATGGAAAATACCTGTCTGTTTGCGGCTTACAGGGTCAGAAGTCCGGCATCCACCAGCTTTTGCAGGCTCAAAAGAATGCCCAGCTTGGCGTGATACCAAGTAAGACCGCCCTGGAAGTAGACAACGAAAGGCTCCCGGATAGGGCCGTCGGCGGAAAGCTCGATGGATGAGCCCTGAACAAAAGCACCGGCTGCCATGATCACCTTGTTTTCATAACCGGGCATATCCCAAGGCAAGGGGGTGGCGAAGCTGTCCACAGGAGCGGCTGCCTGAATACCTCCGCAGAAAGCGATCATGGCTTCTTCGCTGCCCAGCTCCACCGCCTGAATGATGTCGTATCGGGTTTCCTCCGCGCCGGGGATGCACCGATAACCCAAGGGTTCATAAAGATTTGCCGCAAAGATTGCGCCCTTTTCCGCTCCCGCAACCACTGTAGGAGCCATGAAGAAGCCCTGATACAGTGCGGGCATTAAGCCCAGATTCGCTCCAACCTCCTGCCCCAGACCGGGAGCGGAGAGCCGGAAGGCGCACCGGGAGACACAGCTTTCAGTGCCGCAGATGTAGCCGCCAATGGGGGCTAAACCGCCGCCGGGGTTTTTAATGAGAGAACCCACAACCATATCCGCGCCCACATCGGAGGGCTCGATGGTTTCCACAAATTCACCGTAGCAGTTGTCCACCATGCAGATAATGTCGGGCTTGACGGACTTTACAAAGGCGATCAGCCCCCCGATCTGCTTTACGGAGAAGGTGGGGCGGGTGGCATAGCCCTTGGAACGCTGAATGGTCACCAGCTTGGTTTTTTCCCCTATTGCCTTGCGGATATTTTCATAGTCAAAAGTACCGTTGGGAAGAAGATCTACCTGACGGTAGCTTACACCATACTCTTTGAGAGAGCAGGGGCTTTCCCGGATGCCGATGACTTCTTCCAGAGTGTCGTAGGGCCCGCCGGCGGGGGAGAGCAGCTCATCTCCGGGGAGCAGGTTTGCGGACAACGCAACAGCCAGAGCGTGAGTGCCGCAGGTGATCTGGGGGCGCACCAGAGCCGCTTCCGTGTGGAACACATCGGCATAGACCCGCTCCAAGTTGTCTCTGCCCACATCGTCATAGCCGTAGCCTGTGGTGGCGGCGAAGCAGGCGGCAGAAACTCTGTGCTTTTGCATGGCACGAAGCACCTTCGCCTGATTGTATTCCGCAATGCGGTCGATTTCCTCAAAACGATCCTTTAGCTTTGCAATGGCTTCTTCGCCATAAGCATAAACAGCAGGGGAGACCCCCATTTCCTGATAAAATTCAGTCAGCTTTTCCATTTTCATTGTCCTCGCTTATTTGATCTGTGATTTGATTTGCCAAGTTGTACAGAATCTCTAACTGTCACAATATCGTATATTTCATGCCTTGACAGGATATCAAAAAGCATGGGGATTGTCAATTAAAAACCCAAAAACTGTGAAATTGTTTTGCGTTTTATTCCGTGGGGTGGTATGATATACCCTATAAAACCCAACGAAAGGAAGCAATCGAAATGTCCGTCAGTGAGAGTGGAATATTGATCGTGGAGATATAACAATGGAAATTTGGGATTTATACAATGAGCGCAGGGAACTGACCGGGCGTGACCATATCCGCGGAGAAGAAATACCGGAAGGTTTCTTTCATCTGGTCGTCCATGTCTGGATTCGGAACAGCAAGGGGGAATACCTGATCTCCCAGCGCGGCGCGGATCGTCCTTCCTTTCCTTTGATGTGGGAGTGCGTTGGCGGCTCTGTGATAAAAGGGGAGGACAGTCTGGCAGGAGCTTTGCGGGAAACGAAGGAAGAAGTGGGGCTGACACTCACTCCGGCGCAAGGCAGATTGCTATTTTCAAAGGTTCGCAATGAGGTCGGCGGTGTGCGCTTTGCGGACATTCTGGATGTATGGCTGTTTGACTATGATGGTTATGCTTCCTTAGAGCAGGCAACCACGAGGGAGGTAGAACAAACCGTTTGGATGACCGGAGAGCAGATCAAAAAGCTTTTTGATGAGGGTAAGCTGGTGCGTACTCTTGGCTATTTCTTTGAAACGGAGGGGCTTGCTGTTTTGCCCCAAAACGCGTATAATACCTCTGAACAAGCCGACTAAAAACAAAGGAGTGGATCTCGCTGTGCAATATTTCATTTCATTCTTAGAAGGTATCATAACCTTCATTTCCCCCTGTCTTCTCCCCATGCTCCCAATCTACATCTCTTATTTTGCCGGAGGGCAGGAGCGGAACACCAAGAAAACCGTAAAAAATGCCCTTGGTTTTATTTTGGGCTTTACCATTATTTTTGTCCTCATGGGGGCTTTAGCCGGCACTTTTGGACGACTCCTGAATCAGTACAAAACCCTTGTAAACATCATAACCGGTTTGATCGTGGTGTTTTTTGGTCTGAATTTTCTTGGGGTGTTCAAAATCGAGCTGTTTCAGGGTACGCATTTTGGCAAAACCGATAACTTGGGCTTTTTCTCATCGCTTCTGTTCGGTGTCGTATTTTCCGTAGGCTGGACACCTTGTGTAGGGGCTTTTTTGGGCGCTGCTTTAATGCTTGCCGCAAGTCAGGGGAAGGTTATGCAGGGCGTGATCATGCTCCTGCTTTATTCTCTGGGCTTGGGAATACCCTTCTTCCTCAGTGCCGTTCTCATTGATAAATTAAGAGGGGCGTTTGCCTTTATCAAGCGCAACTACAGGATCATTAACATCCTTTGCGGCGGCCTTTTGATTTTAGTGGGCGTGCTTATGGCAACCGGGCTTTTTGGCAAATTTCTCAGTCTGCTTTCCTAAGGGGGTCATTATGAAAAACGGATTAAAATGGGGTGCGCTTGTCCTGCTTTTGGTGGGCATCATCGTGGGCGCATGGGTTTTGTATAATAAATACAGCGGGGATCTCGGCGGCAGCAACCTTGCGCTAAACGCCACAGAAGCCCCGGAGCAAAAGGAAACGGCAGCCCATCAGGAAAGCGAAGGGGAAACCGCTTCCCAGCCGGAAGGTACGGAAGAACCCAGCTACCAGCCCGCCCCGGATTTTACGGTTTTGGACAATGAGGGAAACCCGGTGAAGCTGTCGGATTTTAAGGGAAAGCCTGTGGTTCTTAACTTCTGGGCGACCTGGTGTTATTA
>JAZNYB010000249.1:0-5794 GCA_045594185.1 Faecousia sp.
GGAGCGAACCGTGTTATCAACCCGGTGACAAGACTTTCCGGCAGTGGCAGCCAGTCCGCTATGGATGCCTTCATGGGTGATACCCCCATAGGAAACAAGTCCCCCCTTGCGGTAACCGGGGCAGCTATCGGCTTTTCCTTCCGGTATTATATGGACGGCATCGTGGGAAACGAAGGGGTGAAGATGCTTTCTCTCAATGGTGTCTACCCCAGTGGGGAAAACATCCAAAACGCCAGCTACCCCATTATTGCCCAATTCTATGCCATCTACCGGGCAGATAACGAGAATCCCAATATCCCTGTTTTAATTGATTGGCTTCTCTCTCCAGAGGGACAGAGAATTATTGAAGAAAGCGGGTATGTTCCTATCGCCCCTGTGGAGTAACTTTCAAATCCATCCCCGAAGGGGACACCACAACCGACCGAAGGTCGATTTCACATTTGCGAAGCAAATATTTCACAGCGAAGCTATTTCACTCGCCGCCAGGCGAATTTCATTGCACCGAAGGTGCCCTGTCCTTGGAGAGGGACGATAATCACTACTACTTTATGAAGCAAGGTATGTTTATATGGGACTGTTTGCGAAAATTTTTGGAACCCGCTCTCAGCGGGAGGTAAAGAAGCTCATGCCTCTGGTGGAGCGGATCGAAGCACTGGAGGAAGAAACGAAAGCCCTCTCCGATCAGGCATTGCGGGCAAAAACGCAGGAGTTTAAGAACCGTCTGGAAGCGGGAGAGACTTTGGATGATCTTCTTCCCGAAGCCTTTGCCGTATGCCGGGAGGCAGCGTGGCGTGTGCTGGGTATGCGCCCCTATCAGGTGCAGCTCATTGGCGGCATCGTTCTTCATCAGGGCAGAATCGCTGAAATGAAAACCGGCGAAGGCAAGACTCTGGTGGCAATTCTTCCTGCCTACCTCAATGCTCTGGCAGGAAAGGGCGTTCACATTGTCACCGTGAATGAGTATCTGGTCAAGCGTGACGCGGAATGGATGGGCAAGGTCTACCGCTTCCTGGGGCTGACCGTGGGCATGATCATTCCCGGCATGAATCAGGCGGAAAGAAAGCTGGCTTATGCCGCGGACATCACCTATTGCACCAATAACGAGCTGGGCTTTGACTACCTCCGGGACAACATGGCGATTTATAAGGAGGAATTGGTGCAGCGGGGTCATGTTTTTGCCATCGTGGACGAGGTGGACTCCATCCTCATTGACGAGGCAAGAACCCCCCTTATCATCTCCGGCAAGGGCGAGGAATCCACCAAGCTCTACGAAATGGCAGACTATTTTGTATCTACGCTCCGCCGGCAGATCTTCGCCAAAACCGACGAAAAGCAGGAAATGGACGCGCTGGACTGCGACTACTACGCCGACGAAAAGGCTCGCTCCGTTTCTCTCACCGCCTCCGGCATCGCCAAGGCAGAAAAGTTCTTTGGGGTAGAAAACCTGTCGGATATGGAAAACACCACCCTGAACCACCACATCAATCAGGCAATGCGGGCAAGAGGTCTGATGCGAAAAGATGTGGACTATGTGGTAAAGGATGGGCAGATCATTATCGTTGACGAGTTTACCGGGCGGCTTATGTTTGGCAGACGGTACAGCGAGGGTCTGCATCAGGCCATCGAAGCCAAGGAAGGGGTCACCGTTGCCAATGAATCCAAGACACTGGCTACCATCACCTTCCAGAACTTCTTCCGTCTGTATGAAAAGCTCTCCGGCATGACCGGCACGGCTCTGACCGAGGAGGAAGAATTTGGTGCCATTTACAGACTGGATGTGGTGGAGATCCCCACAAACCGCCCCGTTGCCCGGAAGGATCACAACGATGTGGTCTATAAGTCCGAGGCGGGCAAGCTCCGGGCGATCGTCCGGCAGGTAAAGGAATGTTACGAAAAGGGTCAGCCGGTGCTGGTGGGTACAGTCTCCATTGAAAAGAGCGAGATCGTATCCAAAATGCTGAAAAAAGAGGGCATCCCCCACACCGTCCTCAACGCCAAGTTCCATGAGATGGAAGCCCAGATCGTTGCTCAGGCAGGCAAGGTGGGTGCTGTCACCATCGCCACCAACATGGCAGGTCGTGGTACGGACATTATGCTGGGCGGCAACGCGGACTTTTTAGCCATGAGCCAGCTCCGCAAGGAAGGCACTCCCGAGGAGCTTTTGGCGGAAGCAAACGCCTATTCCGAGACGGATAACGAGGAAATCCTCGCCGTGCGCCGCCGTTATGAGGAGCTGATCGCCCAGTTTAAGGTGGGCATTTCTCAGGAAGCGGATCAGGTGCGGCAGGCAGGGGGTCTGTTCATCATCGGCACGGAGCGGCATGAGTCCCGGCGTATTGACAACCAGCTTCGTGGTCGTTCCGGCAGACAGGGCGATCCCGGTGAGAGCCGGTTCTACCTGAGTCTGGAGGACGATGTGATGCGGCTGTTTGGCAGCGAGCGAATCATGGGTCTTATGGGTGCTTTGGACGAAGATACACCCATTGACCAGAAAATGCTCTCCGGCGCGGTGGAATCGGCGCAGAAGAATGTGGAAAGCCGGAACTTCCGGGCAAGAAAGAATGTTCTGGAATATGACGATGTGATGAACACCCAGAGAGAGGTCATTTACCAGCAGCGTGGAAAGGTGCTGGACGGAGAAAACCTCCGGGATAACATTCTTTCCATGCTCCGGCAGACCATTGAGGGCATCGTTGCCACGGAAATGGCTTCCGGCGGCGCGATCCGCACCCAGGAAGAACTGAAAGCCCTCCTTGCCCATTTTGAAAATGTGTATATCCCCAAGGGCGTGTTTACCATGGAGGACAGCGCGCTGGCAAAATGCACCAAGGAGAGCCTTACGGACAACATTTATGATCTGGCTCTGAAGCTGTATGAAGCCAAGGAAGCCCACTACGGCGAAAACATCATGCGGGAGCTGGAGCGGGTGGTCATGCTCCGGGTGGTGGATGAATACTGGATGGATCAGATCGATGCCATGGATGATTTGAAGCAGGGCATCGGCTTGCGTGCCTACGCACAGACCGACCCGGTCATTGCCTACAAAAAAGAGGGCTACGAGATGTTCGATGCCATGGTGCAGGCGATCCGTGAAGAAACGGTGCGCCGGGTATTTCTCACGGAGCTTCGTCAGGATCAGGAGCTGAAGCGGAAGAAGGTCGCCAAGGAATCCGCCACCAACGGAGACAAGACCGTGAAGCCCCAGCCTGTGAGAAAAGCCAAAAAGGTTGGCCCCAATGACCCCTGCCCCTGCGGAAGCGGCAAGAAGTACAAGAAATGCTGCTGGGCGAAGGATATGGCAGGAGGCAAGTAACGAGCGGCAGAACAGAGGGTAAATTTTGGTTTTTCGGGCTGTTTGCGTCCAACCGCCCTGCGAAAACAGAGGGGACTCGGAAGCTGCCCGGTAAATCGGAATTGTTAAAAAAGGAGGTCAGCCTTATGAGCCTTGAAGCTGTAAAGGTGGGTGAGCTGGAATATCTCAGAGCCAGCCTTTTGGATACGCCCCACGGATTTTCCACCCGCTATGGTGGTGTGAGCCGGGGAAGTCTCGCTTCTCTCAATCTGGGCATCCACCGGGGCGACCTCCGGGAAAATGTGATCCGAAACTATGAGATTCTGGGAAACGCTCTGGGCTTTTCCCCGGAGCAGACCGTTTTCACCCGCCAGACCCACACGGACATTGTCCACCGGGTGGGAAAAGCAGACCGGGGCGATGGGCTTTTCCGGGAGGTTGAGCCGGAGCGGGATGGTTTGATCACCAACGAGCCGGGAGTGGTGCTGACCATTTTCTCCGCGGACTGCACCCCCCTTTTGTTCTTCGACCCGGTAAAAAAAGCTGTGGGAGCAGCCCATGCCGGTTGGCGGGGGGCAGCTTTGGGAATCGGAAAAAAGACCGTGGAAGCCATGGCGCGGGAGTTTGGAAGCCGCCCCTCCGATATTCGTGCCGCCATCGGGCCCTGTATCGGCAAATGCTGCTTTGAAACGGACAACGATGTTCCTGAGGCCATGTATCAGGCATTGGGAGCGGAAGCCGCGGATCATATCACCCAAACAGGGAAGAAATATCATGTAGATCTGAAGGGGCTGAACGCTTTGTGGCTGAAAAAAGCCGGGGTTCAGCAAATTCAAGTCAGCGGGGACTGCACCGTCTGCCAAAAGGAGCGGTTTTGGTCCCACCGGGTAACCAAGGGGGACAGAGGTTCTCTTGCCGCCGTTATTTTCCTGAAGGAGTAAGGAGTGGACTATGAAAAAATATATAAAGCTCACGGCTCTGCTTCTGTGCCTTGCCATGCTGTGGGGCTGTTCCGCTCCGGGAAATGAGGGGCAAATCCCCGGGCAGCAGGTAACTCAGCCGGAGGAAGATTCGGGAAACCCTGCGCAGGATAAAACAAAAGAGTTTGGTCTGTGCTATCAGTCTGACGCGGGCTTCAATCCTTACACCACCACCCGGCTCACAAACCGCCCGGTGATCACCCTTTTGTATCAGGGGCTTTTTGTGGTGACCTCGGAATACAAGGCAGAGCCAGTGCTGTGCAAAAGCTACTCCTTTTCGGACAATCTGAAAACCTATGTGTTTGTTTTGGAGGAAGCAACCTTCTCCGATGGCTCACCTTTGGAAGCGGCAGATGTGGTTGCCAGCCTGCAAGCGGCTATGGGAAGCGCGGTGTACGGCGACCGGCTGCATAATGTCACGGAGATCACCGCCTTGGGACAACGGGAGGTAAAGATCTCCCTGGCAACAGCATATGAAAATCTCCCGGTTCTTTTGGATATTCCCATTGTGCGCCAGGAGGATGTGGCACTGGATACCCCTTTGGGGACAGGTGCTTATTTCCTCGCCAATTCCAATGGGCTGTGTCTGCAAAAAAGACAGAATTGGTGGAGCGACTATGCCCCGGTGGTGGATGTGGATCAGATCCTCCTTTCTGATACTAAAAATCCCGGGGAGATCCGGGACGAGTTTGAGTTTGGCAGTACGGATCTGGTTTGCACCGACCCGGGCTCCAACACCTATGTGGAATATCGCTGCGACTACGAATTGTGGGAATGTGCCACGGGAACTATGGTCTATTTGGGCTGCAATACGGAATCGGGGGTTTTTGCCAACGCCATTTTGCGCTCCGCTTTGACCCACGGCATCGACCGGGATGTTCTTGTGGAGCGGTATCAGGGCTTCGCGCAAAAGGCTACCCTTCCTGCCGCTCCCAGCGCGGAGTGCTATGACAGCGGCTTGGCAGCGAAATACGATGTGGATACGGACGCGTTTCAGGCTGCCCTGACGGACTCCGGTCTTGCGGGAAAGACTGCCCGGCTTCTGGTAAACAACGGAAGCGATCTGCGGGTAGCTCTCGCGGAGATCATCGCTCAGCAGCTAAACGACCAAGGGCTTTTGGTCACGGTCAACGCCCTAAGTGCCGGAGAATTCCGAAAAGCCCTGCGGGCAGGCGACTATGAATTCTATTTGGGGGAGATCCGGCTTTCTCCCAATTTTGACCTGTCCACCTTCTTTGCGGGCTACGGCGCGGCAAACTACGGCGGCATGACCAGCGGCAGCTTAAACAAGCTGAACACCATGGCACTGGAAAACAGCGGTAACTACTACGATCTGTTTGAAGGAGTTATGGAGGATGGGCGGCTGTGTCCTCTCATGTTCCGCACCTATGCGGTATACACCACCAGAGGCATTGTTTCCGACCTGCTTCCCGCTTTGGATCATGTTTTCCACAATGCCAACAGCAGACAGCTCTCCGATGCTCTGACAGAGTGGAAAGAGCCGGAAGAACCGCAGCCCACA
>JAZNYB010000250.1:0-9377 GCA_045594185.1 Faecousia sp.
TAGCCCTGCTCGGTACAGGTGGGGGCAGTCACGACGGACTTGTAGCTATGCCCGGTTGCCGCAATACTTACATCAAAGTAGAAGCTGCCGTAAGTGGTGGTATTCCAGGTGTATCTGCCAGTTCCTGCTGCGGTACAGGTAGCAGCCTTGGTGACCTTGTAGGTATAGTCCGTGGTGTTCAGCTTGGGGAGTGTAACCGTGGTTGTGCCGGAGCAAGTGCCGCAAGTTCCGGTGAGCTTACCTGTTGCGCTGGTGGTGGGCTTGGTGCTGACCTTGTAGGTATAGCTGTGATCCAAAGCATCAACATAGGTGTCCTTGTAGCTGTCTCCACAGTTGGGGCAAGTGTGAGTGGTATAACCCTGTTCCGTGCAAGTGGGAGCAGTCACAACAGACTTGTAGCTATGACTTGTGGCGGCAATACTTACATCAAAGTAGAAGCTGCCGTAAGTGGTGGTATTCCAAGTGTATCTGCCTGTTCCTGCTGTGGTACAGGTAGCAGCCTTAGTGACCTTGTAGGTATAGTCCGTGGTGTTCAGCTTGGGCAGGGTGACTGTAGTCGTGCCGGAGCAAGTGCCGCAAGTTCCCGTGAGCTTGCCGGTTGCGCTGGTGGTGGGCTTAGTGCTGACCTTGTAGGTATAGCTGTGACCCAAAGCGGCAATGGTGCTGCCGGCAGAGATCTTATGGTCGCAGACGGAGCAGTAAACATCTCCGGTATAGCCCGCCGTTGTACAGGTAGCAGCCTTGGCGTTTCTGGTTTCCTTGGTGTGTGCCGTTGCGGTAAACACGGGATAAACCGTCATGTCAGCAGTAACCTTGGTCAGAGAAACCGTAGTGCCGGAGGCGTTCTGCCACTTGCTTGCAAAGGTATAGTGGTTGGTACTGTCAGAAGCTTTGGTGGGGGTTGCGCCGCCGTAGGTTACAGCCGTACCATTGAGCACCTGCTGGGTATCCAAAACCGTGCCATCCTCCTTGGAGAAGGTTACCGTATGCAGTGCGATGGGCAGATCATCCTTGGACCCTAAATAAATGTAATCAACAACAATGATCGCTCCATCGGGGATATCGCCCATGTATACCTTAAACCAGTTGGCTCTGTCCAGCGCGCTCCATCCGGCTTTGGTAGCTATGGTAAGGGTGTAATAGGTGTCGTTCACATCCGCGTAGTTTACCTTCGTCCACATGGTTTGAGTATAAGAGGAATTGCCGTTATCACCCATGCAGAATACGGTAAAGTCGGTTGCGTCCGTGTAGTCATCCGGCATATTTTCCAGCTTGAAGCGCATCTGGAAATATGTTCCGTTGCTGGGCGTGTAGTCGATCCTTCTACCGGTGTTAAACTCCACAGTCGTTTTGCCGCTGCCGGTAGTGGGGGTAATACGCATTGTGCTGTCCTTAATGGTAAGGTCCGCAATGCCGTTTTCCTTTGTCCAGTTGCCGGCAAGATCAAAGTTGTGTCCGGTATAGGTGGCATCTGTGGCATAGCGAGCCTGATCTGCCTCCTTATTGCCGAAGCCGAAGCGCAGCTCATTCCGGGCAGCCGGAGCATTTTCCTTGGAGCCAACATAGATATAGTCAACAACAACGACTGCTCCGTCGGGAACATCTCCCACAAAGACCTTAAACCAGTTGGCGTAGTCCATAGCCTTCCAGCCGGATTTTGTGTACATGGAAACGGTATGGTAAGTGTTGTCTACATCGGCGTAGTTTACCTGTGTCCAGATGATCTGATTGTAATTGGAGTTGCCGTCATCACCCATGCACATCAGAACAAAGTTGGACGCGGAAAGGGTGGACAGATCCTCGGGAAGTCCCTCCAGCTTAAAGCGCATCTGGAAATACACGCCGGAGGCGGGCTCATAGTTGATCTTTCGATCAGTGTTAAAGGATACAGAGGTCGTGCCGCTGCCGGTAGTGGGAGTGACCCGCAGGGTACTGTTCTGAACGGCGATGGTGGATATGCCGCTTTCCTTTTTCCAGTTGCCGGCAGCATCAAAGTTGTAGCCGCGGTAGGTATCATCGCTGGCATAGCGTTCCTGTTCTGCTTCCGTGTTGGCAAAGTCAAAGTACAATTGATCACGGGAAGCGGGGGCATCCTCCTGCGGCCCAACATAAATGTAGTCAACCACAGGCACTACACCATCAGGAACATCGGAAATGCAGACCTTGAACCAGTTTGCGCTTTCCATCGCCTTCCAACCAGCCTTGGTGGACACAGAAATGGTATAGTACGCATCGTTCACATCCGCATAGTTTACCGAAGCCCATGCGACCTGGTTATAATTGGAGTTTCCGTCATCGCCCATTGCAAATACAGAGAAGCTGGTTGCGTCCGTGTAATCGTCCGGCATATTTTCCAGCTTAAAGCGCATCTGGAAATATGTTCCGCTGCCGGGCTGATAGTCGATCCTTCTGCCGGTGTTAAATTCTACGCTTGTTTTGCCGCTGCCGGTGGTGGGGGTAATACGCATAGTGCCGTCCTGAACAGCAACGGCGGAGATACCCTTTTCCTTCGTCCAGGTGCTGGCGGCATCAAAGTTATAGCTGCAATAAGTTTTGGAGCTGTAACGAGCCTGTGCCGTGGCGGTGTTGCTGAAGTCGAAGAACAGACTGTCCTGCACCGGGCGGGCATACTCCGGCCCAACATAGATATAATCAACAACAACGATCGCGCCGTCAGGAATGTCCGAAATGTAGAGCTTGAGCCAGTTGGCACTTTCCATATTTTTCCAGCCATCCTTGGTGGTCGAGGAAATGGTATAGTAAGTGTCATTAACATCCGCGTAGTTTACCGAAGCCCATGCGATCTGGTTATAATTGGAGTTGCCGTCATCGCCCATGCAATATAAGGAGAAGCTGGTTGCGTCCGTGTAATCGTCCGGCATATTTTCCAGCTTAAAGCGCATCTGGAAGTATGTTCCGTTGCCGGGCTGATAGTTGATTCTTCTGCCGGTATTAAACTGCACGGTTGTTTTGCCGCTGCCTGTGGTGGGAGTAATGCGCAAGGTGCCGTCCTGAACCGCAATGTCGGAAATACCCTTTTCTTTTGTCCAGTTGCCGGCAAGGTCAAGATTATAGCCGTTGTAAGTGTTGGTGCTATAGCGCAGCTTGTCGGAGGTGGTATTGGTGAAGTCAAAGTACAAAGAGCCATTTTTGCTGTCTCCACAGCCACCGGAGAGAGAATAATCATCCGTTCCCTTGCTGCCGCCGGAGCAGATGCAGTCACCTGTCACCAGCAAAACATCGCAGGTATCCGTAAAGATCGTTTTACAGGCGTAGCAGATACCTCTGTGTGTTCCGTCTCCATTACACCAGGTCTCCACATCGGTGTGACCGTTGCTGCAGTCTGTGGAAGTGCCTGTATCGGAGCTGGATTCTTCGCCCACAATGGTAGTGTTGCAGAAGGAGTCGCACATACCGGAGCTGGTATAGGCAAAGAGCTGTGCCACACCGTAGGTGTCGCTGGGTGTGCCGGTAACCTTCACATTGAAGCTGCCGCTGGATTTGGCGGACAGAACAGTGCTGCCGCTGTTATACAAAGTGATGGTCTTGCCATCGGAGCTGATGGTTGCGGTAGTACCGGAGTTAAAGCCGGAGAGATTGGATACGGAAGTAGCGGTCATGCCGTTCTGCATCTTGTAAACCAGCTTGATGTCGCTGGGGGTGCTGGTGAGCTTCTGGTTTGCCACATACATCTTCACACTGGAGGTGTCGGGATCATATGTCGCGTTACCCAATGTCAGATAGCCACCCCGGAAGAAGGCGTAGCCCATGATCTTGCCATAGCCGGAGGTCCCGCTGATAGAATTGCCCATTTCCAGAACCAGAGGGATCTCCGCGTTCTGGTTGGTTGCGGAGGAGGCATAACCGTCCTCGGGGAATGCCTGAATACCGGGAACCACATTTGCGCCGGTGGCAGCCAGTGTCTTGCACTTGTTGGCGACCCAGGTCTTATCGTAGGCGCCCTGATGGTTGGTGGTATAGACGGTGGAGTACAGCATGGGGGTGATGTAATCGGTGCAGGTTGCCAGCTTGGCGGGATCCTGCCCATAGATAAACATATTGTACACACCGCTGATGGGCTCGGGCATCATGGCAACGGTAACGATCTTGTTCCCGGCGGCTTCCTTGACCATCTTTACGAAGTTGGTGACGGAATCCGTGCGCAGCTTCAAAAACGCCTGCGCGCCGATGTAAGCATCTCCATAGGAGGAGCTGCTCAGAACGGTGGAAAGGGAGTTGCCGGAGGTGGTGCCGGAGGAGGAGAATTTGTAGTAAGTATAGCTTGCGCCATTGTTATAGCCCGCGGTGGAGCCGGTGGCGGTGGTGTAGGTATAACCGGCGGAAACGCACAGAGCCTTGGTGGCGGCGTTATACTGGGCGATGGTGATGCCATAGTTGGTCAGCAGCTCATCTCGGGCATTCTGACCCCAGTCATACCAGATACCGCCGTAACGCATGGTGTCCAGATGGATACCTGCAAGATCGGGATAGTTGGTGACCAGCTCTTTTACCAGGTTCTGCATATAGGTCATATAGCCTTCGTTGCGCAGGTTGATACGCTGGGTTACCGTGGAGCTGGTGCCGTAGCGGAAGTGATAGGCAATGGCACCGGAATCCACATTGGTGACATAGTGGCTGTCGTGACCTGCCATCATCCAGGCGTGGATGCGGATGCCATATGGCTTTGCCGCATCGAGGACGGACTGCAAAGCGTCATAGGAATAGCCTCTGGAGGTGCCGGAAACGCTGGAGTTCCAGGCGACAGTTCCTCCGGTGCCCTTGACCAGAACATACAGGTCGGTCACACCGGCATTGGCATATTCAGCCATGATAGTGGAATAGCCACGGCTTTCTGCCACGCTGCACCACAGCCAATCCGCAACGATCGTATCACTGCCGGATTTGGTGGCAGTTGAGGTAACTGCCGCTGTTTCTGCCGTCTCTGTCTCTGCCGCGAATGCAGCCCCTGTGAAGGTCGCCAGCATTGCCAGGACGAGAAGCAGCCAAAAAATACGGTTCATTTTCATATTCAATGCTCTCCTTGTTTCAGATTGGAATTGACGGAAGGAGCTAATCAGAAGGTCAGCTCGGCGACCTTGTTGTTGGAATACCAAGTGCCGCTGGTGTTGGTCTTGTAGCCCAGATAGTTGTAGTAGCTGACCAGATCAGAGGTGAGCCAGCCGTCGGAGTTGTATCTGTCGTAGCTGGCAAACTGCGTGCCGCAGAATACATCCGCCCAAACATGACCGACCTCCAGACCGCTGGTGAAGTAGCAGTAGGCGTGACGATAACGACCGGGAACACCAAGGCTTCTGGCGCAGGCGATCATCAGGTGCGCCATGTCGCAGCAGTTGCCGTATTTGTCATTCCATGTACCCAATGCGCCACGGCTGGTGTTCATGTAATATTCATAGGTCGTCTTGGCGTTCAGGTATTCATGGAGGTTAAACATAGCCTGATAGGTGTTGGAGGGAGAGGCGTAGCCGCCGAAATCGCCGGAGCTGTACATCATGCCGGTTTTGGCTACGGATATGATGGTGGCGTTGGTGGACTGGCAGTTCGCGGTGGGAACCAGATACTTGGCGTAAGCGGAGAAGTCCGCGCCGAAGGTGGCATCGCCAGCGGTGAAGCCGGTGAGCTTTGCCCAGGTGTAGATATTGGCGGTGGAGGGCAGAGCGATGTTCTCCGCATAGTAAGCCAAAATCTGGCAGTACAGATAGATCGCCTCGTGGTGATGGATATGACCGATGGAAGAATTCATGTAGTTGGCACCGACACCATTGTTTTGATTCCATGTGACGGTTCTGGAAGCCAAGTCCAGATACTCGGTCTGGGTGATCGTGGTGGCAGTGGAGGTTTCGCTGGGATTGGAGGGCTCGGTGAGATCCAGAATTTCCAGAGCGGAGGTGGTGTCTCCATTGCTGATGTTCACAATGACCTGAGCGATCAGGTGGGAGAACTCAGACAGACCGTAGGGGGTGGAGCCAACGGTGACACTGCTGGGAGCGGCTTCCTTATCGTCTACATAAGCCTTAAAGCTCACGGCAGCCGCAATGACATTGGCGTATTCGTCGCTTACAGGCAGAGCATCCTCAGCGGGCTCCTGAGCGGTGGAGGTCTGGGAGGTTGTGTAGCTGGAGGGCACGAAGGTCACGGAGGAAGGCAGGCTTCCGTTTTTGGCATAGGCTGCCAATGCCTGAGCGAAAATATGACCGATAGAGTAAATGCAAAGTCTGCCCTCATAGGTAGCAGAGCCGTCAGAGGGACGGTTGAAGCTGGCAGGCAGCTCTGTGGAAATAGAACCGTAAATTTCCACACGGCGGGCAAGATCCAGAATCTGTCCCTTGGTGACGGTAGTCAGATTGATGCCGTAAGCGGTTTCTTTTATGACGGACATATTCTTGTAGGAGACCTTTACGGTGGAGGCTGAGCCGCCGTCAATGTCGTTGATGGCATAAGCTGCCATAAGAACATAGTCCTCAACGCCCATGGTGTAAGCACCTACAGCGATCTCGCTGGGAACGATCACATTGTAGTAGACACCATTTGCGTAAGTGCCTGCCTTGATGGCGGTTTGCAGCGAGGTCGCTACAGTGCCGGAAGCGGCGGCAAGCTGACCAATGGTCATGGTGCTGGGGGCTGCGGCAAAAGCGGCAGGGATGAATGAAATCATCATACAGACCACCAGCAGAAGCGCAAGGATTCGTTTTGCTTGTTTCACTGATTTGTTCCTCCTTTAATATCTGGAAAATTTGTCTCCGGACATAGAAAATATTTGCGAAATAAACGCATTGTGCCCGATACAGAGACATAATACCACAATTTAGAAATGATTTCCATTGGTGCATATTCCGATTTTTTGCTAAAAAAACTGGCGATTTTCACAAATGTTAAGAGGCTTTTTTCTCAAAGAACCGGGCGGGGACTTTCTGCGCAGAACGCTCAAACGCCCCTTTGATTGTTCCGCATTGTGCCGAAAAGGGTTGAGGTTGTGCAATGTAAACAAAAGTATGTCTGTGATTCTCTTTTGTGTTGACAGTATTTACCTTATATGCTAGACTATTCGGGAGAAATATACGGATAGAATCCGGGTGCTTCGTTCCATTCCTCCGTGACGGGGGAGGTGGATAACAAAGCGGGAAGGAAGGTATTTCCATGCGTGTTTTGGTCATCAATCCCGGCGCGACTTCTACGAAAATTTCCGTATTTCAGGAGAATGATGAGATTTTCAAAGCCGGTATCCCGCACAGTGCGGAGGAGCTGTCTGCCTATGCCCATGTGGTAGAGCAGGGACCTTACCGCAGGAAGCTTATTTTGGATGCCCTCAGCCGTGAGGGTATTGCTCTGGATGATCTGGATGCTGTGGTCGGCCGGGGCGGGCTTCTGCGCCACATTCCCTCCGGTACATATACTGTCACCGATGCGGTCATCCGGGATGTCATGGATCCACCCTATGGGGAACACGCCTCCAATTTGGGGGTGGTGCTGGCAAAAGATTTGGCAGATCAGGTGGGAATCCCGGCTTACTTCGTAGACCCGGTGTGCGTAGACGAAATGAGCCCTGTTGCCCATGTGTCCGGCTTCAAGGGGATGCAAAGAGAGAGCTTCTTCCATGCCCTCAATCAGAAATCCGTTGCCAGAAAAGCCGCAAAGCTCTTGGGGAAAACCTACGAGGAAGCCAGACTGATCGTTGTCCATCTGGGTGGCGGTGTCTCCGTGGCTGCCCATGAGAAGGGGCTTGCGGTGGATGTTTATAATGTAAAGGACGAAGGTGCCTTTGGGCTGGACAGGGGAGGAAGCCTGCCGGTAAACGCCGTCATTAACCTGTGCTTCTCCGGCATTACCAAGAAGGAAGCAAAAAAAATGTTGGGGGCAGAGTCCGGGGCATATTCTTATGTGGGAACAAAGGATTTCCGGGAGATCGTCCGCAGAGCCTTTGAGGAAAACGATGCCGACTGCCGCATGGTCTTTGATGCCCTTGCTTATCAGCTTGCCAAGGATATTGGAGCCATGGCTGCGGTGCTGAAATTCCAGGTGGATGCCATTGTATATACCGGTGGAATGGCCTATTCCAAGATTTTTACCGATGCCATAAGCACTTATGTGAGCGGTCTTGCGCCTGTTTTGATCCTTCCGGGAGAGGAAGAAATGACGGCTCTGGCAGAGGGGGCATTGCGGGTGCTTCACGGCGAAGCTCCCAAGGACTACGAAAAGGAGGCAAACCTTCATGCTTGATTCCATTTCCAAAATTATGAACGCCGCTATGGAGCATCCGGAAAAACGCGCCATTGCGGTTGCCGCCGCCCACGATGAAGATGTGCTGAAAGCGGTCGCGGAAGCCAGAAAAGCCGGGATCGCCCAAGGGGTTCTGGTGGGAGACGATGGAAAGATCCGGGAGCTGCTTCTGTCTCTGGGGGAAAACCCGGAGGATTATACCATTATCCCCAGCGAAGGTGATACCCAGTCCGCTGCTTTGGCGGTGAAAGCCGTCCGGGAGGGCAAGGCGCACTTTTTAATGAAGGGACTTTTGGGCACTGCCGACCTGATGCGTGCCGTCATTGATAAAGACACAGGACTTCGTACCAGCCGGCTCATCAGCCATGTGATGCTTTATGAAGTTCCCGGAAGGAAGCTCCTTGCTCTGTCCGACGGTGGCATGAACACCTTCCCCGATTTGGAGAAGAAAGGGGAAATTCTGGAAAATGCCGCCCGGGTCATGGGGGCTTTGGGCTATGAAGAGATCAACGCCGCCTGTGTCTGCGGAGCGGAGGTGGTAAATCCCAAGGTGCAGTCCACCGTGGATGCCAAGGCACTTTCAGAAATGGCAGAGCGTTGGATGCCTTACAATATGAATGTATACGGCCCGGTGGGACTGGATCTGGCAGTCAGCGAGGAAGCCTGCCGCCATAAAAGATTCAATGCCCCCGGAGCGGGTAAGGCGGACATTTTGCTGGTTCCCACCTATGAAGTGGGCAACGGCATCGGAAAAGCAATGAGTCTGTTCGCCGGAGCGAAAAACGCGGGGATCATCGTGGGGGCGAAGGTTCCTATCGTTCTGGTGTCCCGCTCTGACAGTGCGGAAAGTAAACTTGCATCCATTGCCTTGGGAGCCATTACAGCAGGGAGGGTTTGAACATGACAGAGGAGAGAACAGCGCAATACGAAAAAGTCAGACAGCTCCAAGGCTTTCTTCAGCCGGGAGAGCAGCTTTTGTGGCATGGTGCTCCTGCCGGGGGCGTGCGTCTGCAGAAAAGCGATTTGGCAGCGATCCCCTTTAGCCTTTTATGGGGCGGCTTTGCCATTTTTTGGGAAGTTTCCGTTATTACCAGCGGAGCGCCCTTCTTCTTTTGCCTGTTTGGGATTCCCTTTGTTGCCAT
>JAZNYB010000251.1:0-3520 GCA_045594185.1 Faecousia sp.
AACAACTCCTTGGCCCACAGAACGACATGGCTACGATCCGACTTGAAAGCCGGTTGGCACTGGTGGTCTTTCCCGAAGAAGATGGTCCTGCCAAAAGCACTGCCTTTGCCCCTTGTGCTACAATTCTGTCCGCAATTTGAGAAAAACTCCGCTCATGGAGAGCCTCGTTGACCCTGATCAACTCCGGTAACTTCCCTCCGGTAACCAAATCATTCAGATCCGCTACCGTATCACAGTCCATGAGGGCGCACCAACGCTCGCTTTCCGCAAAGACGGCGGAGAAATTGGGTCTTGCATGATACGCAGCCACCGTTTCAGGGTCATTGGGCTCAGGGAAGCAGAAATGGATGCCGTCCGCTCCATCGGATACAATGTCCCACACAGAAACATACCCCGTAGACGGCGCCATTTCTCCATAAAAATAGTCCATATAGCCGCCGTGTTCATACACATCAAACCAGGGCTGCTCACGCCAGGAAAGAAGTCTCGCCTTATCCTCCTGACCGTCTCCTGTAAAGTGCCTGATCGCCTCCTGCGTGGTGATCCTGCGGCGCAGGAGCGGAATGTCTTGCGCCACCAATTCTCTAAACCGGGCTTTCAGAGCAGGCACATCCGCAGCGCAGAAAGCCGGTTCTTTATGAATGGTCACATTCAGACTGGTTCCAATGGTAAAGTTGATTTGCGCAACGGCATCGGGCCAGAGCTGCCGCACTGCCAGAAAAAGAACAAACTGTACCGTTCGGGCATAAACCTCTCTGCCCAGCTTATGACCATAGCGCAAAAGGGTGATCTTTCCGCCAGATGCTTCCATGGCTCTGCGCTTCACCGGCAGACCGTCCTCGTTGTCCTTCTCCCTCTGGGGGATATAGTTTAAGGTAAATACTTCGCCCGCAATCTTTGCTGCCAAGGGGCGCAGGGACAGTTTATCACTGTCCAAACCCAGGAGCTTTACGCAGTCTAAAAGGCTTTGACCGGTTTGCACTTCAAAGGGAATACCGTCGATATATAATTCCATATGAAACCTCCAACAAAATTTTCCGGTGATTACATTATACTACGCATCCAGGATCCCGTATTTCTCCAAAAGCTCCAATCGCTGCTGTCCGATGTCAGCCGCCTGAGATGCTCTCCGGGTGACATTCTTGCCCTCTTTCAGGTATCCGAAGGCACGGCTGCACCAGGCAACCGGCAATAACCAGGTGTGCTTCTCCAAATAAGGATATCTTCCCTTTAAGCTCTTTGCTGTCGGGAACAATGCCGCTCCCACTCCCCCGGCGTTCTTCTTCCCGGTTTTCGCCGCGCGGATGGTCATGGAGCTGCTATGCTTCCGTTCTATGGTGCTGGAACCGAAAACGCCTGCTTCCAGAGTATCTGCCAGCAGATCCAGACTGTCAGCCATAAGATGGGTGGGACCCTCCGGCATGAGCGTATCCTCCATATCCAAATAGCGGATACCAATGTCTCTGAGATTCCAAACCAGAACCTCCAAACCCATTTCCTCCAAGGATTTCCACACCTGTCCCCAATTGATTTCCTGCTCATACCGCTGGGCATACAGGCAGATGTCACAGATTTGGCGAACACCGATGCCACCGGACAGGAAATGCTTGTAATAATGCAGAATCAGATAAACGAAATGCTCCTGGTGGCTGAGTGTCGGTATCCGATGCCCCTCCACCACAATGTATTCTCTGCGGGTGAACGCGTCACCGAAAAGATCGGTAGGAATTTTGCCGGGGATTCCGCCTTCATCCAACAGACTGCTGTGTAGCTCCACACGAAGAGTTCCACACGACCATGTATGCACCGGGTCATTAGCCTTCCCCTCATCGGTTCGGGAAAAGCCCAGGCGATTCAGGACTTCCTCCGCCGCCTGCGTATATTCCGGCTCCACATACACATCCTCATCTGTAGAGGGTCTAAGCTCCGGGATAGGATATAGACCACGGCAGACAGCCCCCTTGACCACAAGAGCGGGAACTTTCTCGTTTTCCAATTCTCTCAGAAGCATCAACAGTCGCTGGGTAGCGTTTGCCTGATACGCAATTGTCTGCATCAGGTCTTGTTTAAGTCCCTGACAGCGGCTCGCCGCCCCCAAGGTTTTATAGATCCGTTCTCCAACCAAAGGAAGATTGTGCAGTTTGGAAAGCTGCATAATCACGGCAAACTCCCCATCAGAAAGACGATTGAGCAAGTCAGATGCTTCACTGGAATTTTTGCCGTGAAGTCCGTCATTGAGCAGAGCCAAAAAACACTGTACTGCCGGCAAAAGCACGGTTTCAGGTCGGCTGATTTCTTTGCCCATGAACTTCCCTCCTCTCTTGATGTCATAATCACTTTATGCAGGCTCTCCGGATCCCTCCACCGGCTCGTCATTGATAATATGGGATGGGTTGATCTCCAGAAGCAGCTCTGCATACGACGGCGGGAACTCCCGAAACAGCATTCTCCGCAATTCGTCCAGGTTCGCGTTTCTGGTCCGGGAGCTGTGTGCATCGCTTGCCACAACATGGACAAGCCCTTGCTGCAAAAGCCACCATGCGGTTCTTTCGCTTCGGTTCCCCATGCGCCCCATAATGGTTCCCTTGTTAAGCTGTACAACCACGCCTTTATTAAACCATTCCCCTACCCGTTCCGGCTGTCTTTGAATGGTTTCGTAACGCTCAGGGTGGGCAATCACCGGAATAAGCCCGTGGTCAAAAACGGACTGAATCATCTCTCCCATTGTTGAGAATCGCTCGTCCACAAAAAACTCCATTAAAAGGTACTTGGAAAGCCCCAATGTAATATATTCTTTTTCGTCCAAAAGCCAAGGCAGCCGTTTTGTCACAAACATTTCCATACCGTAGTACAGATCAAGGGGGCAACCGTTCTCCCGCAGCTTTTCCACGGTACGCCTGCACTGTCTTTTAATATCGGAAACAGACAGTTCCTCCGGCTGGTCGGGTCTGTTAAAATGGGGTGTAGCAACAACGGCATATGTACCATTGCTCCACGCCTGAAACGCCATCTCGCGGGTAGTATCCATAGAATCCGCACCGTCATCAACCCCAGGGACAATGTGGCAATGTAGGTCGATCATAAAAAGCGCCCCCTTATCACAGGTGATCCCACTTTTTCAGCGGGTCATAAGCTAATAAAACACTCTGATCAAAAAATATTATTCGTATTATACCATACGACCTCAGTGTTCGCAATAAATCTTAAAATTTTTTCTGTCTTTTGCCCATAGGCCGGCAACTGCAACTCCTTTTTCGTCAAACCAGAAAAACGGTGCAGTTTTCAGGCTGCACCGCTTGTTGATTGGGATCAGATAATCATTTTTCCGTCAGAACCGAAGGTGTAAGTTCCTTCTGGCAGCAAGTCATTAGTCTTGGTCACATAGTATTCACCGATTGCGGCATAACCGCCGGAACGGATGTAATAGTACGCGCCGTCCAACAGCACCAGTCCGGCACCAAACTGAATCTCGCCCTCTACATAATAATAGTAAAGACCGTCCTCATAGTAGATACCGGTT
>JAZNYB010000252.1:0-2434 GCA_045594185.1 Faecousia sp.
CAGGAGGGTTGCTGTTCACCCTGTCCCAAGGCTTAGGGGTTTTGCTCTATGACAATCCGGAGGTAGGGCGACTCCTTAAAACCTATGCCTTACTTGTTCCCATGCTATACACCGATGCCATCACCGACGCGGTCATCAAAGGTATGGGGCAGCAGGTCGCCAGTGTGCGCTACAATACCCTGACCTCCTTTTTAGATGTGGTCTTTTTGTGGCTTCTCCTGCCAAAAATCGGTTTGGAAGGGTATTTTCTCAGCTTTTTTGTCACCCACGCCTTTAATTTCTTCCTGAGTATTCGCCGCCTGCAAAAGGTCACCGGCTACCGTCCCCGGATAAGAGGGGTTCTCAGGGGACTTCCGGCGTGGCTTCTCAGTGTGGGCATCTGCCTGTTTTTACCCCAGGCGGAAACCGTTGGCGGGGCAGTGTTCTTTGGGGGGCTGTATCTTCTGGTGTTCGTCCTTTCCGCATGGCTTGCGGGGCTTCTGAATAAGCGGGACGCGCTGTGGCTGAAAGGGCTGGTGCGCCCTGCTGCGAAGGTATAGCACAGAGATAACGCACCGTTTATGATTCTTGCTCAGAAAAAGGGCTTGACAAAGAAGGTCTAATGCGTTAGAATTAAGTTGTACTAACACATTAGACCTTGGAGTGATATATATGCCTGCACCGAAAATCTTTGAAAGCGAGTACCGCTTCTGCCTGATTTTATGGGAAAACGAGCCAATCAAAAGCACCGACCTTGCCAAGCTGTGCAAGGAGCGGCTGGGCTGGTCAAAGACCACGACTTACACCGTTATCAAGCGGCTCAGCGAGCGGGGTGTTGTAAAAAACGAAAACACCATGGTTTCCAGCCTGATCAGCAAGGAAGAAGCCCAACTCAGCGAGCTGGACGAGCTCATGGAAAAGCGGTTTGAAGGGAGTCTTCCAGCCTTTATCGCAGCCTTCGGGAAAAGGCAGTCCCTTTCCAAGCAGGATCTGGAGGAAATCCGCCGGATCTTGGGAGAATAGGAGGATGCCATGGAGGATTTACTCTTAAAGCTGATGAATCTCAGCA
The DNA here is from genome assembly GCA_045594185.1 of Faecousia sp. Lineage (GTDB taxonomy): Bacteria > Bacillota > Clostridia > Oscillospirales > Oscillospiraceae > Faecousia. Next base: position 1,049 of record JAZNYB010000252.1, read on the forward strand.
TCCCCGGGGGACTTTTGATCCTCGCTGTTCTCCTTTTGCGCCTGTTGTTCCGAAAAGCCCCCAAAGGGATTCACTGCCTTTTATGGGGTCTGGTTGCCCTGCGCCTGCTGTGTCCCTTCACTTTGGAAAGCAAGCTCAGCCTTGTTCCCAACGCCGAACCCCTGCCAGAGGACATATTCTACACAGCTACCCCTGCCATTGACTCCGGCATCCCCATCATTGATGAAGCTGTCAACCCCAAGCTGGAGGAAAGCCTGACCCCCGTGGATGGTGCCAGTGCCAATCCCTCCCAAATCTGGGGGTTTCTCCTGACCTGTCAGTGGCTCACCGGGGTCGGGCTTATGCTCCTTTATGCCGCATTCAGCTATCTTCGTCTGCGGCTCAGGCTTCGCACTGCCACCCGCTTGCAGGACAACATTTTCCAGAGCGAAAACGCCCCTTCTCCCTTTGTTTTGGGGCTTTTCCGACCACGAATTTACCTGCCTTACAATCTTTCGGAAGATGATTCTCCCCATGTGATCGCCCACGAAAAGACCCATTTGCGCAGAAAAGACCACTGGTGGAAGCCCCTTGCCTTTTTCCTTCTGACAATTTACTGGTTTCATCCCCTTGTCTGGCTGGCATACATTCTTTTCTGCCGGGACATGGAAGCCGCCTGCGATGAAGCGGTAGTACGGAAGCTGACCCCGGAAGAAAGACGGTCGTATTCCGTGGCTCTCCTTCATTGCAGCATGGGGCGAAAAGCCTTTGCCGCCTGTCCCCTTGCCTTTGGAGAGGTTGGCGTAAAGGGGCGCATTAAAAGTGTTATGCGTTATAAAAAGCCCGCCCTTTGGATCACCATTTCCGCAGTGCTTCTTGGAATCATAGCGGCTGTGTGCTTCCTTACCCAGTCTCCCCCAACTCCCACCCCCTCTGCCCCTGTGGATTTGCGTAAGACATATACCTTGGAGGAAGTGAAAAACGGCAGCTTCGTGGTTTTTGAGGACGGAAATCTTTCTTCCGGAGAGCAATACTGGGAGGAATTTCTAAAAGAGTGCCAGTCCGGGAAGAACGCGACAGTCTATTTGGCAAATTTCTACACCCTGGATCAGGAGCAGGTTGCCCCGGAATACTATGAAGCCAATAAGGATCGTTATCCACTACTTTTCGTGAAGGAGCTGACCTTTGACGGAAGCTATCATCTGCGCTGGTGGGAGTATGGCAAGGAATATACGAAAAGCTATCAATACCTCCGCAAGCTGGTGGACTCCACTGAATACGGCGATTACACCTCCGTTGTGCGCTATGTCATAACCGATCATCCTACCGCTACTTGGGATGATTTGTGGCGAAGTCTTGCCAGCTCTGCCTTTGGTGTGGCAATTCCACACAATACAGTTTTTACCA
>JAZNYB010000253.1:0-7943 GCA_045594185.1 Faecousia sp.
TCCATTTGCCCTTCCGATGCACCTGCGTGATCAAAGCGAAGATCTGCTCTCTTTTCACCGGGCCTTCCACGGCGATCTGGGCATCTCCCGTAATGAGATAGCCCTCCTTCACCACCTTATAAATGCGGTGCATGACAAATCGTCCGTTGGGTCTTTGATAAAACACCATATCCCCCCGGCGCAGCTCTCTGTGCGGCTTTTTGAAGCGGATGGAATCCCGCTCATGCACCAAAAAAGGGCTCATGGAATTGCCGCTGATGAGAAGGCACACCTCCTGCCCTTGTTCCGTCAGCTCCCGCAGAACGGAAATATATGCCCCGGTATCCACTTTTCTCCGCTTGACCCCCTGTTCCGGGGCTGCTGCCTTTGTCATGTTCCATAGCTCCTCACAGATTTTTACAGTTCCAGAAAGCCTGCATCCCTGAGTTTTTCCAAAAGCTCGTCCAAATCAGCTTTTGCCCGGGCTTCCTCCACCTCAAAGTGTTCCAGAACGGAGGACAAAATTTCCTCCCGGTTTTTGCCCTGAGAAAGCTCCTTCCAGATGTGTCCGCACACCGGGTTCATGGTGATCATGCCGTTATATTCCAGCGCGGTTCTGCCCACGGGGATCAGCACCGTATCTCCCATAAGCTCCCGGATCACAAATTCGCCTTTGATCTTCATATCCTTCTCCTTAATCCGCCGTGTCATAGACTCTGACCATGACCACCTTGCAGCTTCCGTAAAGATAGTGGGTGGGTCTTACCGTGGTGGAAGCACCCGGGGCAAGGTTCTCTACCTTTGCCATATAGGTAATGCCCCCCACAAAGCCATCGTCTTCTGCCATATAGAGCTTATAGAAAACCCGGACAGCGGGGATGGTCTGGTCTGTAATATTGGTAATGGTAAGGGTGCTGTTTTCGTTCTCCGTCACCTTGACCCAGTCTTCACTCATGGGAAAAGCCGAAAGGGTTGCCGTCTCCCCGGTGCATTTGAGAATTTCTCCCCCGGGAAACGCCTTGCCGGTATTTTCCTGCACCACCATCTTCCCTCCGGCGGGCAGGCAGGTGGGTTCAAAGACCAAAACCGTTCCGTCTGCCATGGTGACGGTAAGGATGGCATATTCCACCGCCTCCGTCCCCTCGTTGAGAAGCAGGATCATGGCCACATTGTCTTTGTGGATATCCGTTCCCTGCTCTACAAAAATGCCCTCGTAGCTGTCCAACCGACTCAGCACCAAACTTGTACCGGGGATTTCATAGGGAATCTCCAAATAAGGGCTTTCCGTCTGTTGGGGGGTCGTACCTTCCGGGGGTTTGCTTTCCGTCGGTTCGGGCTTACCTTCCGTGGGCTGGGTCACAGGCTGCTCCGGCTTTTCCGTCTGCTCCGTGGCGGTGGGCTGCGGTTCTTCCTTTTCCCCGGAGGGCTGCTCCCGGGTGGCAAGCTGCGCCGTCTCTCCCATTTCCGGGGGACGGGTATTGGCACTCCAGCCGCTTTCCCCCCCGCGCAAGGTCAGAGTGAGGACAATGGCGGCAGCTACAAGGAGGATGCCCGCTCCTGTAAAGAGCCAAAGCTTACTTTTCCCCTTCATGGCGTGCCTCCCCCTTTCGTCTTATTTCCGCCGCCACCTTATGGCAGGCAGCGGGGTATGCTCCGGTCATGGCGCAGCGATATTCCGGTGCAGTCTCAAAGCCCCCGGTTTCCGTCAGCACCATGGCGGCACAGGTTCTGCACCGCTCCTTGGCATCACAGCCTGCGCACTTCGCCGGAAGCCGGATGGCGTTGGTTTCCTTTACCACTTTTTCCCATGCGGCGGCAAAGCCCTCCCGGAACACATTGGGGGCGTTTTCTCCCGGGAACATCCCACAGGGGAGCAGCCGCCCATCCCATGTGACCCAAAAGCCGCATCTGCCCCCTCTGCACTGCATGATGTCCCCTTGTCCTTCATAAGTACCGCAGTCCTCCGGTTCGGAAGGAAGGGGGGCGTTTTCCAGTTGGGTCAGGAATCGTTCTTCCCCCTGGGTATAGCAAGCGATCCGGGCAGAGTGGTACGCAGCCTCCTCCGGGGTGAAGCGGTCATTTTGCCCCACCATAGAGCCGTCCCGCCGCAGTGGGGGGAACATATAGCCCGTGGTCTGGACAAAAAGCTTTCGTTCCTCCGCATAGGCAAAAATGGCGTCTAAGTCATGGGCATTGTGGGGCGTAAGGCTGCAATTGAGCTTTACGGACAGCCCCGCCTCCTGCAAAAGCCGGATGGCTCTGTCCACCTGCGTAAAGCCCCGCCGATTGCCGCACAGACGGTTATAAGTATCATCGGAAGCACCGTAGAGGGTGATATTCAGCCGGGTGGGAGGGAATCGGCGCAGCTTCTCCACCATGGCTTCATCAATCAGCGTACCATTGGTATTGATGGATACCAAAATGCCCATTCGCTGCAATTCCTCCACCATTTCCGGCAGATCCGGGCGCAGGAAAGGCTCTCCCCCCGTGAGAAGGAGATACAAAAGCCCTTGTTTTTGGGCAGTGCGGGCAAGCTCCAACCACTGCTTTGTGGTGACAAGGGGGGCAATGGCTTCCTGCTGCTGCTTTGTCATGCGCACATAGCACATTTTACACGCCATGTTGCACACCGGGGTCAGCTCAAAGGTGCCGCTTAAGGGAATCCGCAGACGAGCCGCCTTTCGGGACAAATACTCCGTTGCCACAGGCTCCGCGGCTCTGGGTACCATGGACATAAACGCTCCCCCCCTTCCCTGTCATAGATGTTTTATTATAACACCGCCCTATAGCCCCTGTCAACTTTTGTTGTCCAAAATTTTTCACAGCATTTCGGTAAACAATTGTGCTGTCAGGATTGACTATGGTGGGAGATTTGTTATAATATGGGTACAAACCATTTTATCACTATATAGCAGGAAGGGTGGTCAACTATGAAAAAACGGCTCTTATTTATTCTTTTGGCACTTTGTCTCACCGCTGCCATGTTTACCACTGGGGCATTCGCGGAAACCGTCACGGAAGAACCCCTGAACTACGGCTGGTGCGGCGACAACATGACCTGGTACTTAGACACGGAAAATGGTCTTTTGACCATTGAAGGCAGCGGCGAAATGTATGATTACATCTATGACTTCGATTTCCAGCATCTTGCCCCTTGGTATGACTTCCGGGACATCATTCAAACCGTCGTCATCAGCCCCGGGATTGCGGAAGTGGGACAGTTCGCCTTTTGGAGCTGCGACAAAATTCGTTCTGTCACCATTCCTGATACGGTGAAAAGCATTGAAGCTTCGGCTTTTTATGGCTGCTCCGCTCTGGAAAGCATCACGATCCCCAGCTCCGTGACCAATATCGGGGATCGTGCCTTCGGTGATTGCCAGAGCTTGCGCACCGTCCAGATCCCATCCAGTGTTACCACCTTGGGAAACAATGTGTTTATCTACTGCACGGGACTTGAGGAAATGGTCATTCCCGACACCGTCAGCAGCATCGGTTTCGGAATGTTCTCCGTGTGCAGCAGCCTGAGATCCGTCAAGCTGCCGGATCACATGACCGCCATAGGGACGAACTTCTTCTACGGTTGCCGCAAGCTGGAGCAGTTTAACTTCCCTGCCAATGTCACCTCTATTGGAGGCATTGCCTTTAACGGCTGCGAAAGCCTTACCTCCATGCACATCCCGGAAGGGGTCACCACCATAGGCTTCGGCGCGTTCTCCGGCTGCTCCGGTCTAAAGGAAGTATCCTTCCCCAGCACCCTGACCACCATGGACGAGCAGATTTTCGCCGGGTGCACCGGTCTGACAAAAATCGAAATTCCCGCCACCTTGAAAACCATTGCTCCCTTTATGTTCTACAACTGCGACGGGCTGCTGCAGATCAAGTTTTTGGGGGATGCTCCCGACTTTCCCATCAGCTCCGGCAATGTGAGGGATACCGCCTTTACCGGGGTACAAGCCATAGCTTACTACCCCGCAGGCAACCCCACATGGAACGCCGCCACCAAAAAGGACTACGGCGGCAAGCTCACATGGATGGCATACGACCCCCAAACCGGGGCGATCTATCCCGAAGAACCGGAAAACTGGGTCACCGGCTTCTGCGGAGACAACGCCCAGTGGAAGCTGGAGCTGACCACCGGAGCTTTGACCGTTTACGGCAGCGGCGCGATCTATGATTACCAGCATTACAATGTGGGAACCCCCGCTCCTTGGTATGCCTATGCGGAAAGCATCAAAAGCGTAAACATCGGCTCCGGCATTACCTCCGTAGGCGCGTATGCCTTCTGCGGCTGCAAAGCTCTGACCACGCTCACCATGGCAGACACCGTGACGGCACTTGGCAGAGATGCCTTTGACTTCTGCTCCGGGCTGAAAACCGTGGAGCTTTCCTCCAATTTGAAATCCGTTGGCATTGCCGCTTTTTATTACTGCACCGCACTGGAGGAAATCGCGCTTCCCGAAGGTCTGACCACCATTGAGGGAAACGCCTTTGTCCACTGCACCAGTCTGGCTGACCTCACCCTGCCCTCCACTTTGACCACTTTGGGCATGGGCGTTTTCCAGAGCTGCACCTCCCTGACCTCCATCACCATACCCCAGAGCCTTACCTCCCTTCCCGCCTACACCTTTAACCAGTGCAGTAGCCTGAAAGAAATTCACTTTTCGTCAGATGCCCCCACCTTTGGCTATCGGGAAAATCCCAATCCCAACTGGGAGCCGGATACTGTGTTTTTAGGGGTCACTGCCACCGCCTATTATCCTCTGGGCAACACCACATGGACGGAGGATAAAATGCGAAATTACGGCGGCACCATTACATGGCAGAATTACATCCCCGGTCTTGATCCGGAGGTAGCTCCCACCGCCAGCGGCTGGTGCGGAGACGATGTGCAATGGGACTTCTACGAAAGCTCCGGGCATTTGCTCATCCACGGCACAGGGGATATGTATAACTACTGCAATACCTATGAATATACGGAGCTGCCCCCATGGTACGATCATGCCCAGAACATAAAAACCGTTGTGATCCAATGGGGCGTGACCTCCGTGGGTGACTATGCCTTTGAAAGCCACCAAAGCCTTTCTCAGGTAATTCTTCCCTACACCCTGATCTCCATCGGCAAATACGCCTTCCAAAGCACCACCGCTCTGGAGACGATTCACATTCCCAACACCGTGACCACCATTGGGGACTGGGCGTTTTTCCGTGGAGGGCTCACCTGTGTAGAAGTTCCCAACAGTGTCACCAACATGGGGCAGGCCGTTTTCTATTTCTGCCACGAGCTTGCCTCTGCCACATTGCCCAAGGGAATGACCACCCTGCCTTCCCAAACCTTTGTGGGCTGCAAAAAACTCACCGGCTTCACCTTCCCCAAAGGCTTGACCACCATTGGCATTTCCGCTTTCCGGGATTGCACAGGGCTCGTCTGCCTGACCGTTCCCGAAGGCGTGACTACCATCGAACAAACAGCCTTCTCCGGCTGCACAGCTTTAAGTCAGATCACCCTGCCGGAAAGCCTGACCCTCATGGAGCAGCGGGTTTTCACCGGCTGTACTTCCCTGAAGGAAATCACCATCCCCTCCGGTATTACCAAAATCTACTCCTACACCTTCAGCGGCTGCACCGGTCTGAAGGAGGTCAGGTTTGCCGGAGATGCCCCCACCTATATCAAACAAATGGACGGTTTTTTGGACACGGTATTTGCCAATGTGACCGCGACAGTCTATTTCCCCTCTCAGAATCAGACCTGGACTTTGGACTATTTGCGGCAGGATTTTGGGGGCAAGCTGAGCTGGTTCGCCTATACCCCGGAATCTCCCGGCTTTTTGTCTCAGGGCAGTGAGCAGACCTTCTATTTTGTGGGCAATGATCTGGGCTGCGGCGCGGGACTGATTTACAAAGACGGTCATTACTATTACATCCGCTCCGGTGGCTACGCCGCGACCGGGTTCTACTGGGTATCCAAAACCAACGGTCTGCTTCCCGAGGGGCTGTACGAATTTGATTCTGACGGCAAAATGATCCTTGGAAAGCACGGCATTGTGGAAGAAAACGGCAAGCTGTACTATTATTTGGGAAATAATCTCCAATACGCCGCCGGGCTGATCGCGTGGGAGGACTGTTTCTACTATGTCCGCTCCAATGGGCAGGTGGTCACCGGGCAATACTGGGTGACCAACACCAACGGGCGGCTGGCTGAAGGCATCTATACCTTCCGGTCTGACGGTTCTCTGGTGATAAAGACCGAGGGCATTGTGGAGATCGACGGTCTGCTGTATTACTTTGTGGATGGCGAGATCCAGTACGGCGCGGGAGCGATCCTCATTGGGGACAACTGCTATTACATCCGCTCCAACGGCACCTGCGCCATCGGAACATACTATGTCACCAACACCAACGACCTTTTGGAGGAAGGCTTCTATACCTTCGGAGATGACGGCGTTTTGATTTGGTACTGATCCCCCTTTTCACCCGATCGGAAACGGTCGGGTGCTTTTTTGGCGTTTTTCACAACGAGAATATTATATATTTGTAGGATATTATGATTGACTTCACCATGGTGGTGCGCTATTATAATCACAGGAAGTTATATGCCCCACAAGATGTTAGGAGGTATCTCTATGAAAAATCGAATTTTATCGGCTCTGTTGGCTCTTTGCCTGATTTTGAGCATGATCCCGGCATCGGTAAGCGCGGAGGAAGCGACCAGCGGCAAGTGCGGCGATGATCTGTACTGGAGCTTTGACGAAGCCACCGGAAAGCTCACCTTCACCGGAAGCGGCAGGATGGAAGAAGAACTCTGGGGAAAGAAGCACTGGAAGGTCTTTGCGGAAGATATTTTAACTGTGGAATTTTCTCAGGAAATGACCAGCATCGGGCAAGGTGCATTCTCCGGTTGCATCAACCTGACGGAAGTGTATATCCCGGCTAAGCTCACCGATGTGTGGGAAGCACCTTTCCCCTCCTGTACTTCCCTGACAGGAATTTGGGTGGCAGAGGATAACACCGCCTATTGTAATGACAGCCGGGGCGTTCTGTTCAATAAGAATCAGACGAAGCTCATTCAGGCTCCCGGTCAGTTAAGCGGGGATTACCACATTCCCGGCACTGTTGAGACAGTCATGCAGTGTGCGTTTTCGGATTGTTATCATATAGACAACCTGTATTTCCCTGCCGGTGTTCGGTATGTAGATCACAACGCCCTGCTCCGTTGCGGTGCGGATGGCTACTGGGTAGACGAGGATAACCCCTATCTCAGTAGTGACAGCCGTGGTGTACTCTTTGACAAGAACAAGGAATATATAAAGTTTGCACCTGGTGGGCTGACCGGCGGCTATGTAGTTCCGGAAAGTGTAACCGATTTGCGTTATAACTCCTTTAGCGGTCTGAAAAACCTGACCAGCATTACCATAAACGATAAAATAACATGGCTCGATTTTGGTGTGTTTGAAAACTGTACCGGGCTCAAGCGGGTCATTTTCCACGGTGCGCCACCCGACATGATTGGGTCACCTTTCCGTGGCACAACAGCTACCGTTTACTATCCCGCAGACATTGCTGAGTGGGAGCCGTTTATCCAAAAAGTTTCCCAATACGATCCTGATCACTTTGGCTACATCACATGGGTTCCCTACACCGAAGACACCTACCCCGAACCCTTCACCGATGTACCCGGAGAAAAATACTTCTTTGAGCCTGTAATTTGGGCATATCTGGAAGGCATCACCGCCGGAGCGACCGCAACCACCTTCAACCCCAACGGCAACTGCACCAGAGGTCAGATCGTCACCTTCCTGTGGAGAGCCGCCGGAAAGCCTGAACCTACCATCACGGAAAACCCCTTCACCGATGTGGATTCAGACGACTACTACTATAAGGCAGTTCTTTGGGCAGTGGAAAACGGCATCACCAACGGCGCAACGGAAACCACCTTCAATCCCAAGGGTAGCTGCACCAGAGCCCAG
>JAZNYB010000254.1:0-8333 GCA_045594185.1 Faecousia sp.
GTTCCTTGTCCCAAATAAGAGCCGCAACGACCTGTGTCATAAAAACCACCTGTTTCCTTGAATTTTTCGTCTATTATAACAGAGGGAGAGAAAGGGCGCAATGGTTTGTTTCGGCTTGGGTGGATGGTTGAAAGTCTGTCCCGCGTAAAAACAGCGTGTACCGTAAAAATAGGCACACGCTGCTTATATATCGCGAAAGAATCTGGTTTTACTCGATTTCCTCAAAGGCAGCAAGCCCTTTTTTAGCTTCCACCTTGCCGTCACCGTGGCGCACCATGAACATGGTCACAAAAGCCAGAGCGACCGCAATGGTGGCATAGGGGAACAGTGCCTTATAGCTCACATGCTCCAAAAGCCAGCCTGCCAGCACAGGAGTGATGATCTGGGCAGACATGGAGAAGGCGTAGTAATAGCCGGTAAACTTGCCCACATCGGACTTTTTGCACATCTCCACTACCATGGGCAAAGAGTTCACATTGATGGTCGCCCAAGCCATGCCTACCAGAATGAATACGACATAAAGAACCGGGGAGAAGGAGCTGCGGAACAAGGTATAAATAAAGCAGGAGAAGAAGGTTGCCGCAAGCAAAACAACGCCAATGAGAATGGTCTTCCTTCTGCCGATTTTGGAGGCGACAATACCGGCGGGGACATAGGTAGCAATCGCACCGGCTGTAGCAATGAGCAGACAGAAGCTGGCATCTCCAATCGCCATGCCCCACATCTTCTCGGCATATACGGTAAACCATGTGGTAATGCCGTTATAACCGATATACCACAGGGAAACGGACAGCAGAACAAACAGAAGGCTTCTCTTTACGGGCTTAGGCAGGACTTCTTTGCCGCTTTCGTCCTCCCGCGCCAGATTTTCCTCCGGGTGGGCCTCCTCGTAGGCGGCATTTTCCGCAGCCAGCTTAGGCTCCCGAATGGTCAGGATCAGGGTCACAACGGCAGCGACCATAATGCCGGAGACGATCAGGAACAAGGGTTGATAGTCAATGTGCGCCAACCCCTCCGTTTTGGCTTCGGGATACATCAGCTTGGTGATGATAAGATAGATGATTCCGCCTACCGCGCCCATAAGGTTGATGATGGCATTTGCCTTGGAGCGCAGGGGCTTGGGAGTCACATCGGGCATGAGAGCCACGGCGGGAGAGCGGTAGGTACTCATGGAAATAAGCAGCAGCAGCAAGGCACCAATGAAAATATAAAGCATATAGGGTGCTGGTGCGGCGGCGTTGCGGTTGTCGATAATGGGCAGCAGATTCATAAAAATCACTGCCAGAACCGTACCTGCGATGATAAAGGGGGTTCTTCTGCCCAGGCGGCTGCGGCACTTGTCGGAAAGTGTGCCAAAGAAGGGCAGGAGGAACAGGGCAAGAATGTTGTCACCGGCCATGAAAATGCCGGAGACGGATTCGCCCAGATTAAAGGTGTTTTCGTTGGTCAGCATTTTGGGGATGATGCCGTCGTACATCTGCCAGAAGGCGGAGATGGACAAGAAGGCAAGACCCACCAGAAAGGTACGCTTGTAATTCAGTTTCACAGTGGACACCTCTTTCGTGGAGTTCTGTGTCCTATTGTAGCAGAATATAGGAAAAAAGCAAGCGGCACGGAGAAAAAAGACAGTTCCGTGCCGCCTGGGGTCGTTTCACATGATCTTACACATACTGCTGGGTACACACATCCAAAACGCCTCTGGTGGTCAGGCGCAGAGTGGGAATGACAGGCAGTGCCATGAAAGACAGGGTCATAAAGGGATCGATCCCGGTGCTGACCCCCAGACTGTGGGCAACTTCCTTTGCCTTCTCCAGCTTTTCATTCACATTCACCAGAGTGTCCCCGCTCATAAGACCCGCGATCTCCAGTTGCAGGTCTGCCAGCACCTTGCCATCCCGAACCACAGTAATACCGCCGTGGTTTTCCGCGATCTGATTTACGGCAGCCGCCATATCCTCATCGTTGGTGCCCACTACAATAATATTGTGGCTGTCATGGGAGACAGAAGTGGCAATGGCACCGCATTTCAGTCCGTAGCCCTGAATATAGCCCAGACCGATATGCCCGGTGTTCTTGTGCCGCTCTACCACGGCGATCTTCAAAATATCCTTGTCCGGATCCACTGCGGTGGCATAGCCGTTGTCCGTGGTGGTGATCTCCCCGGGAACCATGCCCAAAATGGCTCTGGGTCGCTTATCGGCAAAACTGCTTGCGTTCAGGGGGGCGAGATGGAAGGTATCATGCGCCCGCTTATCCAGATATTCATCGATCTTGGGGGCATCGAACTCTGTCAGCACGCCTTCGTGGTAGACGGTCTTGCCCCGCTTGATCACAGTCTTTACATTGAAATCCGTCAGGTTATCCACAATGGCAAAGTCCGCCAGATACCCGGGAGCGATGGCACCACGGTTGTTCAGCAGGAAATACCGGGCGGCGTGATGGCAGGCCACCTGCACCGCCATAATGGGGTCACAACCCAGAGAGATCGCCCTGCGGACGATGTAGTCCATGTGTCCCTTTTCCAGAAGGTCACTGGGGTGCTTGTCGTCGGTGCAGAACATACAGCGGTCATAATACTGCTCTGTAAGCAGGGGCATGAGAGCATCCAGATTTCTGGCGGCAGTGCCGTCCCGAACCATAATGTACTGACCACGGCGGATCTTTTCGATGGCATCCTGAGGGTCGTGGCACTCGTGATCAGAGTATACACCGGCGGCGATGTAAGCATTCAGGTCGTGTCCCTTCAGATCCGGGGCGTGACCGTCGATCTTCTTGTGGTGCGCCTGAGAAGCAACGATCTTGGCTACGGTATCTCCGTCACCGCCGATAATGCCGGGGAAATTCATCATCTCCGCCAGACCCAGAACTCTGGGGTGATCGAAGAAGGAGTCGATTGCCCGGTAATCCAGCACCGCGCCTGCTTCATCCAAAGGTGTAGCGGGAACGCAGGAGGGGATCATAAAATGCACATCCAGAGGAAGTCCCTCCGTTGCCTGAAGCATATAGTCGATGCCGTCTGTGCCCATAACATTGGCGATCTCGTGGGGGTCGCAAATGACGGTGGTAGTGCCGTGGGGAAGCACCGCCTTGGCGAACTCCGCGGGAGATACCAACGCGCTTTCCAGGTGAATATGAGAATCCAGAAATCCGGGGCAGACGATCTTTCCGGTCATATCCATTTCCCGGATGCCTTCATACTTGCCCATGCCCACGATCAGACCTTCCGCAACGGCAATGTCGTCGGTACACAGCTCATTGGAAAAAACATTTACATAAGTGGCGTTTTTCAGAACCAGATCCGCAGGCTCCCGTCCGGCGGCGACCGCAATGATCCTCTGCTTCTTCAGGAGTCTCCGGCTGATCTTTCCGGCGTAACTTTCGGTATAGCTTGCCATATACATCATCCTTTCCAGATTATATATTTTTACTATGATACCACATAAAACCACCCCGGCGCAATGGGGGATTTTTCACAAAATTACGGAGGGATTTTTAGGGCATCTTCCGGTAACACGCACCACAGACCGCGCTGCCGCAGGAAAAGAAAAGTGACCTCTGGGGTGCTGCCGAAAGAGGCGGTTTTCCCCGGAGCTTTTACAGAAAAATAAGGCAAAAATTCAGGAAAAAGCAAAAATTTACCTTGACACCCGGGGCTTGGGGTGTTAAAATAGACGAGCCGCATTGAAGGGGCTTTAAGTTGGTGTGCGCAAAAACCCACGCCCCCAGAGCGAGACTACAAAAGAAAGTAGGTGCAATTATCGTGAAAGCAGTTATCGTGACCGGCGGCAAGCAGTATACCGTAGCAGAGGGCGATGTCATCTTCGTTGAGAAGCTGGGCGTCGAGGCCGATCAGACCGTGACCTTCGATCAGGTCCTGGCCGTCATGGATGGCGAGAACTCCAAGCTGGGCACCCCCGTGGTAGCCGGCGCTTCCGTCGAGGGCAAGGTCGTTAAGAACGGCAAGTCCAAGAAGGTCGTGGTGTTCAAGTACCGTCCCAAGAAGGACTCCAAGTCCCTGCGTGGCCACCGTCAGCCTTACACCAAGATCGAGATTACCAAGATCGCTCTGTAAGAATTATGACTAGAGTGGAATTTTACACCCAGGAGGACAGAATTACAGGATTCTGCGTCTCCGGGCACAGTGGCTACGGCGAGGAAGGAAGCGACATTTTGTGCGCTGCCATTTCCGCCGCGGTGAATTTAACCGAGTGTATCGTAAACGATGTTTGCGGTGCCCGGGCAAAGGTTCGGGTCAAGGAAGAAAAAGCTTCCATCAGCCTGACCCTCCCCGCAGCCTGTGACGATGAAGAAGCAGTTCAGGCAGCTTTAAGCGGTTTGATGGTGTATCTCATCGGTCTGCGGGATGACTATTCTGATTATCTCGAAGTTTTGGAGGTGTAACTTATGCTGAAGATTGGTATTCAGTTCTTCGCTCACAAGAAGGGCGGCGGTTCTACCAAGAACGGTCGTGACTCCGAGTCCAAGCGTCTGGGCGTGAAGCGGGCTGACGGTCAGTTCGTTCTGGCTGGCAATATTCTGGTTCGCCAGAGAGGCACTCACATCCATCCCGGCACCAATGTGGGCATCGGCAAGGATGACACACTGTTCGCTCTCATCGACGGCGTTGTCCGTTTCGAGCGCATGGGCAAGGATCGCAAGAAGTGCTGCGTCTACGCTGAGCAGTAATATGGACTAAGGGCTGTTGCATAATACCGCAACGGCCCTTTTTGCCATTTTTCTCCCACCGGGAAACCCTCACCGGCTTTGCAAAGGGCATAATTATCTGTGCTTTGTGCAAAACTGGTGTTGATATGGGCGCATGGTTGCCCGGTTTGCAAAACAACCTTCACAAAGGAGCAGTCTTATGTTTATTGATAAAGTTAAAATTACCGTTTCCGCAGGCAAGGGCGGCGACGGCGCGGTGGCTTTCCACCGGGAAAAATATGTAGCCGCCGGTGGCCCTGATGGGGGCGATGGCGGTCACGGCGGCAGTATCATCCTGCGGGTAAACGATAACCTGACCACTCTTTTGGACTTCCGATACAAAAGAAAATATCAGGCTGCCCCCGGCGCAAATGGACAGGGCGCCCGGTGTCACGGCAAGCGGGGGGAAAATCTGGTGATCCAGGTCCCCAGGGGAACGGTTGTCCGGGATGCCCAGACGGAAGCCATTATTGTGGATATGTCCGGGGATGAGGATTTTGTGCTTGCCAAGGGTGGCCGTGGCGGCTGGGGCAACAAGCATTTCGCCACCCCCACCCGTCAGCTTCCCCGCTTCGCCAAGGCGGGTCTGCCCGGTGAGAGCCGGGAGGTTATTCTGGAGCTGAAGCTGCTGGCAGATGTGGGTCTGGTGGGCTTCCCCAATGTGGGCAAATCCACCCTCCTGTCCGTCACCTCCAATGCCCGCCCCAAAATCGCCAACTATCATTTTACCACCCTGTTTCCTAATCTGGGTGTCATTTATGTGGACGAGGGCGTGTCCTTCGTTATGGCAGATATTCCCGGCATCATTGAAGGTGCTGCCGAGGGTGCCGGTCTGGGTCACGATTTCCTGCGGCATATCGACCGCTGCCGTCTGCTGGTGCATATTGTGGATGTGTCCGGCAGTGAAGCCAGAGATCCCGTTGAGGATTTCGACAAGATCTGCGCGGAGCTGCACGAGTATTCCGTAGACCTGAGCAACCGTCCCATGATCGTTGCCGCCAACAAGTGCGATCTGCTGCCCCCGGACAGCGATAATCTGGAAAGGCTGCGTGCCCATGTGGAAGAATTGGGCTGCGAGTTTTATGAAATTTCCGCCGCCACCACCCAAGGCACCAAAAAGCTCATGCGGGTCATTGCGGAGCGGCTGCGGACACTGCCTCCCATTACGGTCTATGAGCCGGAGTATGTCAAGCCTCTGGAGGAAGCGGGCAGTGCCGATGAGCTGGAAATCGAGCATTTCGGAGACACCTGGGTCATCTCCGGCAAGTGGATGGAGCGGCTCATGAACGACATTTTCTTCGATGACTACGAATCCAGAAACTACTTTGACCGTCAGCTCAGAAAGTGCGGCTTGTTTGAGCGGCTGGAAGAAATGGGTATTCAGGACGGCGATACCGTAAGCATTTACGATTGGGAATTTGAGTACGAGCGATAAGGCTACACACCGGAAAGGAGACGAAAATGGTACAAAATCTGGATATTTTGACCTTTGCCCCCTATGGAAAACTGCAAAAAAGCATTAAAAATTCTCCCCAGGAGCTGGTGACCGAGCGGTTGGAGATCGTGTCCCCCAATGTTCGTGGTTATACCGCGAAAGGGGCGGTAACCGTGGACTTCGTGTCCGGTATGACCATTCTTGCCGTGCGCACCTCCACAGAACCCCTGCGCTTTTTCTATCTGGACAAGCCGGTGCAGATCCATCCGGGTGTGCAGTTTGCTCTCATGCCCTACCAGGATCGGTGTACAGTCTCCGTTTCCGCTCTACCGGAGCAGCTTCCGGAGCCGGCGGTATATGATGAGCCCATTCGTGAGCTTGCTCTGTCCCGCCGGGTGCAGGTAGAGAGAGTTTATACCTTCTTCTACCATGACAAGGAGCCGGGCTTCTTCTTCCGGGGCGAGGAACATTCCATGCTGGAGCTGACCTATGTGGATAAGGGGGCATTACATTCCGTAGCGGGAGGTCAGGATCTGCTTTTGGAACAGGGAGATATGACCATTTACGGGCCCAACCAGTGGCATATGCAATACGCCGACGCGGACTGCGCCACCAGCTATATCACCATCACCTTTGATCTGGAGGGAGAGAGCCTGCAGCACTTGCTGAACAGGAAGTTCCGTACCCCCCAAAAGGCGGTGCAGATCTTAAAGCAGATGCTTTGGGAGCGGGATCAGGAGGACGCCTATACCGGGGATATGCTCATCAGCCTGCTGGGGCAGCTTCTTCTGACTGTGCTGCGGGAAGGCTCCGGGGAAAGCACCCCTCCTCTGCGGACAGACAGCTCCATTAACAACGAAAACGAAATGGTCAGCCGTGCCCAGCGGTTTATTGCGGACAATGTGCGGCAAAAGCTCAGCGTTCCCGCCGTTGCCAAGGAAGTTGGAGTCAGCCCCTCTTACTTAACGGCACTGTTCCATAAAAATCTGCAGATCTCTCCCGGTGAGTACATCCGCAGAGCCAAGCTGCAGGAAAGCAAGCACATGATCCGGGAAGGCAAACAGAATTTCACAGAGATTGCCAGAATTTTGCAATACTCCACGGTGCATCACTTCTCCCGGCAGTTTAAGGAGAAGTTTGGTATTACGCCTACGGAATATGCCCGCTCCATCCGGTAATGCAGTATAATAAGACGGTGAGTTCCATGGTCGGAGCTCACCGTTTTTTGTTGTCCTTTGTTGAAGATGTTTTTGCAGGTCTCAGTGCTGCCTTTGTATGATACGAACAGGCGCACCCACAACGGTAGCATTATCAGGAACATCCTTGGTGACTACTGCCCCAGCGCCGATTTTCACATTATTACCGATGGTTACACCGCCAACAATAATTGCCCCGGCGTAAACAGTTACATTATCACCAATGATGGGGACATCATTGCCATTGATTTGCTTGCCTCTGCCAAGGGTCACCTGTTGGTACACAGTGAAGTTTCTTCCGATGGATTTGGCAAAAACAATCGTGGAATAACCATGGTATACCTTCATGCCGCCGCAAATATGCTCCGCATCAATTTCCATAGTGGGGAAAGGGCGGTACAGCACTTTGGACAGTTTAGTCAAAGAGGGAGCATAGGGGTTGGAGCGGTAATAGAATAATTTTCGGAACAGATCGCTTTCGAGCAGCGCGGTATGTAGCCGCCACAAGGATGGCGCGCCGCTTAACCCCAAGTCCTGTCCAATTTCCTCTTTGCAGGGCAATTTGCTGTATATCAAAAAAGCAGGAATACTGCGGAAAAGGTTTAATATCTGCCAAATTTTTATCATATCTACTCCTTACAGGTTTAGCAGCATATCCTGCACCGCTTTGACCGTATTTTCCGTGCTGAAGCTTTTGCCCCGCTGACCTGCTTTTTTCGCGTAGTCAGCCAGAAGTGCCGGGTCAGCCACCGGCCGCCGGATGCCTTGATACAGAGCTTCGTCATCATTCTCTGTCACAATGCCCCATTCGCCGTTATCCCCCAGCATTTCCTTCATGCCGGAAACCTCCACGGTGCAAACAGGCGTTCCTACAATCAGCGCTTCTGTAGCCGCTGTGGAGAAGCCCTCGGCATAGCTGGCGCAGACAAACAGATCGCAGGCGGCTACATATTTGTAGGGGTTGGTCTGGTAGCAAGTCGGAGGCCAAGCGGTCTTAG
>JAZNYB010000255.1:0-15198 GCA_045594185.1 Faecousia sp.
ACAACGGCGCGGCAGGTGTGGATGCAAGCAATCCCACAAAGCTGTGCAGCTTGTCTGAGGATAAGTTCAGCGGTGAGTATTTTACTGTGACCGCTGCTCTCAATGACAGCTTTACCTCTGCGGATGTGATCAACGCCATTCGCCCCCAGTTTGTCAGTGTCAGCAGCGTTTCCGGTCAGACCGGCAAGATCTACATTGACTATATCTACATTGGACCGGAATCCGGAGCGCCTGAGTCAGAAGAAACCTACTTTACCGTCACCTTCTGCGATGAATCGGGAAACACTCTGGATACCCAGACGGTTTTGAAGGGTGAGACTGCGGTCTATGGCGGCGCAACGCCCCAAAAGGCAGCAGACAGTGCCAATCACTATGTCTTTGCCGGCACATGGCAGGATGCAGCCGGTAATGCGGTAACCTTAAGCAACATTCAATCTGACCTGACGGTATATCCTGTGTTTACCGCAACGGCACATACCAAAGAAACCAGAAATGCCAAATCTGCTACCTGTACTGAAAGTGGCTACACAGGAGATGTTTACTGCTCCGTCTGTGATCACAAGATTTCTGCGGGCAGTACCGTCGCGGCGTTGGGTCACAGCTATGGAAGCTGGACGACCACCGAGGCTGCAACCTGTACAGAAAAGGGCACACAGCGCAGAGACTGCGGCAATTGTGACCATTATGAGACGAGAGAGGTTGCGGCAACCGGTCATAGCTACAGCGCTGTTGTTACCGCTCCCACCTGTACCGAGCAGGGATACACCACCCATACCTGCGGCAACTGCGGTGACAGCTATGAAGATACCTATGTTGCTGCCCACGGTCACGAATATGAGACTGTTACGGAAGGTAGCGTTGAGATCCATACCTGTATCCACTGCGGCGACAGCTATGAGACGGCCATTGAGACAGAACCCACCCAGCCGGAGGTAAAGAACGGAATCTATCTGGAAAATGGGCTGTATTACTATTATGTAGACGGCGAGATCCAGTATGGTGCGGGTCTGGTCTGCGTGGATGGAGACTACTACTACATCCGCACCGGCGGCTATGCGGCAACCGGCTCTTACTGGGTGACCAATACCAACGGCATCACGGAAGAAGGCTTCTACCTCTTTGGTGAAGGCGGAAAGATGATTTTGGATGATGACACCAAGAACGGCATCTATCTGGAGGATGGTCTGTACTACTACTATGTAGATGGCAAAATTCAGTTTGGCGCGGGTCTGGTGCTGGTGGATGGAGATTACTACTACATTCGCTCCGGCGGTTACGCTGCCACTGGACGGTATTGGGTCACCATTACCAACGGTCTGGTAGAGGAAGGTTTCTACGAGTTCGGCTCTGACGGAAAGATGATCGTAGAGGCAAAAACCGGCATCTATTTGGAGGACGGTCTGTATTACTATTATGTGGACGGTGAGATCCAATATGGTGCGGGTCTGGTCTGCGTGGACGGAGACTACTACTACATCCGCACCGGCGGCTATGCGGCAATCGGCTCTTACTGGGTGACCAATACCAACGGCATTACCGATGAGGGCTTCTATATCTTCGGTGATGATGGAAAGATGATTCTGGACGATGACACCAAGAACGGCATCTATCTGGAGGATGGCCTGTACTACTACTATGTAGACGGTAAGATCCAGTTTGGCGCCGGTTTGGTGCTGGTGGATGGAGACTACTACTACATCCGCTCCGGTGGATACGCCGCTACCGGTCGCTATTGGGTATCCAATGGCAACGGCTTGATGGCGGAGGGCTTCTATACCTTTGGTGAGGATGGGAAGATGATCCTGTAATCCTGAATCAACATAATTTCGGCGGACTCTCTGAGACAGGGAGTCCGCTACTTTTACGATTTTTCTTGACGAGGTTTGGCATATTTTGTATAATGACTGCAGAAAAGCGAAAGGGGTCATCCTATGAAAGAAAAAGTCCTGAAGCTCCTCAACACCATTCTGGAAGTTCTGGAATTTCTCCTTGCGGGAGTGATCATTGCCGTTTTGGTTGGGGTCATTGGCATCGAAATTTATGAGCTGATCTGCAACCCCGGCGCACTGCTGCAAGAGGATTTTTTGAATACCTTTCTTGCGGGGATCACGACTCTTGTGGTGGCGGTGGAGTTTGTAAAAATGCTTCTGCATCCTACGGCCTTTAATATTTTGGAGCTGCTCATTATGGCACTGTCCCGCTATGTGGTTCTGAATCACCATGACCACTGGGCGATCGCTGTTGGGGTGGGCTGTATCGTGGCACTGTTCGCTGTCCGGCATCTTCTGGTGGCAAAGAATCATACGCAGGAGGAAAAAGAGGACAAGCAGCTTATGGAAACCCAAATGTAAATTGGATATAAAAACACCCTGCAAGATTTTTCCTTCTTGCAGGGTGCAATTCAATGAGATTTAGCCTTCTGCCACAACTCTTGTGCCGGTCTTGCCTTCAATGCCCTCTTTTGCCTTCTCCAGAAGGGTGATAAGAGCGGTGCGCCCTGCCTTGGAGCGGGCGAACTTCACAGCGGCATTTACCTTGGGCAGCATAGAGCCGGGAGCAAACTCGCCGTCAGCAATGTACTTCTCAGCTTCAGCGGGAGACAGCTCGTCCAGCCACTTTTCATCCTCCTTGCGGTAGTGGATGGCAACCTTTTCCACAGCGGTGAGGATAATGAGCCAATCTGCATCCAGAGACTCTGCCAGCAGCTCTGCGGCATAGTCCTTATCGATAACGGCTGCTGCGCCACGGAGTGCATTATCCTTGCGCACAACGGGAATACCGCCGCCGCCGCAGGTGATGACGATCTGACCGCTTTCCATGAGAGCCTTAACCGCTTCAATTTCGGTGATCGCCTTAGGCAGGGGGGAGGCGACTACACGGCGGTAGCCACGACCTGCATCCTCTACCACATTTTCCCCTCTTGCCCAGGCTGCTTCTGCTTCTTCCTTGGTCATGAAAGAGCCGATGGGCTTGGTGGGATTCTGGAAGGCGGGATCTGCGGGGTCAACCTCCACCTGAGTGACCAGAGTAGTCACACTCTTGGGAATACCGCGCTCCCGGAGGACCTCGCCCAGAGCGTTTTGCAGATCGTAGCCAATGTAGCCCTGACTCATAGCACCGCAGACAGACAAGGGGCAGTTGCCGTACTTGCCTGGCTCAGCCCGATCCAGAGCAGTCATGGCGTTTTGGATCATGCCCACCTGAGGACCGTTGCCGTGAACAATGACCACCTGATGACCGGCTTCGATCAGGTCGGCGATGGCTTGGGAGGTCTGACGGACGGCGGCGAACTGCTCGTCCAGATTCTTGCCCAGAGCGTTGCCGCCCAGAGCGATAACAATTCTTTTTGTCATAATCTTAACCCTCTTTGAAAACCCCCCGGGAAACCGGGGGGTATGGTTTTGAATGTAAGTATACTTTTAGAACAGAACTCTCTTGGCCTCGGCAGCATCCAGAGCGCGCAGAGCGGCGACGGGATCCTTTACCTTTGCCAGGAACATCATGGCAGCGATAATATAGGGCTTGTAGGAAGCCTGCTTGTACAGGGGAACCAGATAACGGTCGAATACGGAGTTGTCTACTTCGCCCTCGGGGCAGCTCAGACCGGTAATGTCGGCGGGCAGGCAGTGCAGATACAGAGCCTTGCCGTCACGGGTCAGAGCCATCTTCTCCTCGGAGCAGGTCCAGTCCTTATGCTCGGCGTTCTGAGCCAGCAGTCTCTTTTCCAGAGCATCGATACCGGCCTTGTCGCCAGCCTGATAAAGCTTGGTGCGCTCCTCCATAGCGGCGAAGGGAGCCCAGCTCTTGGGGTAGACGATGTCTGCGTCCCGGAACGCCTCGTCCATGGAGGAAACCTTGGTGAAGCTGCCACCGGAAGCGGCGGCGTTCTTTCTGGCAACCTCCTCCACCTCAGGCATGACCTCATAGCCTTCGGGATGAGCCAGAGTGACTTCCATGCCAAAGCGGGTGAACAGACCGATGATGCCCTGAGGGACGGACAGGGGCTTTCCGTAGCTGGGAGAATATGCCCAGGTCATGGCGATCTTCTTGCCCTTGAGCTGCTCAACGCCGCCAAAGTGGTGGATCACATGGAGCATATCAGCCATGGACTGGGTGGGATGGTCTACATCGCACTGCAGATTGACCAGGGTGGGTCTTTGCTCCAGAATACCGTCACGGTAGCCTTCAGCAGTGGCATCCATAAAGGTCTTTTGATACTTGTGACCTTCACCGATGAACATATCGTCACGGATACCGACCACATCAGCCATGAAGGAAACCATGTTTGCGGTCTCACGGACAGTCTCGCCGTGGGCGATCTGGCTGACCTTCTCGTCCAGATCACGGACGGTCAGACCTAGCAGGTCGCAGGCGGAGGCGAAGGAGAAGCGGGTGCGGGTGGAGTTGTCACGGAAAATGGAGATGCCCAGACCGGAGTCAAAGATCCGGCAGGACTTGTTCCGCTCACGCAGATCCCGCAGAGCATCGGCTACAGCAAAGATGGCAGCCAGCTCGTCGCCGGTCTTGTCCCAGGTCCAGTAGAAATCGTTGTTATACAGGTTGCCGCAGTTCAGGGCAGCCAACTGGGCAGCTAAATCCAAAGTCTTGCTCATTTCTCTTCCTCCTTAATGGCATGGTACAGCATGGGGGTAGCGGCGTAGACGGCGGCGCAGCGAACCAGATCTTCCTTCCAGGTGATCTCGTTGGGGGCGTGAGCCTGACTTTCGGCACCGGGGCCAAGACCAACACAGGGGATACCGTAGCGACCCTGAATGGAAACGCCGTTGGTGGAGAAGGTCCACTTGTCGATGAGGGGACGGTTCCGCTTTGCCATGGCATCGGGATGACCGACACGCTTATCGCCGTACAGGGCGATGTGTGCCTGAGCCAGAGCCTGAACATGGGCGGCGGATTCGGGGTTGATCCAGGTGGGGAAGTAGCACTCAGTCTCGTAAACCAGACCGGTCCATGCGGGACGGTCATAGCTGTACATGGAGACGGTAACATCCTTTGCGTACTTCTTGCAGGCAGGCAGATTCCGGATCTCCTCCAGACAGCTCTCCCAAGTCTCGCCGGCGGTCATGCGGCGGTCCAGAGACACGGCGCAGGAGTCAGCCACGGCGCAGCGGGAGGGGGAGGTGTAGAAGATCTGAGAAACGGTGATGGTGCCCTTGCCCAGGAAACGGGCATCCTCATACTGAGGATTGAACTCAGGCTCCAGCATCTTGACCAGACCCTTGACCTCGGTTTCGGGGGCGCAGTCGTTTTCGTTCAGAGCCCGGACTTCCCGGAGAATGTCAGCCATCTTGTAAATGGCGTTGTCACCACGCTCGGGAGCGGAACCGTGGCAGGATACGCCATGGACATCCACACGGATCTCCATACGACCACGGTGACCACGGTAAATGCCGCCGTCGGTGGGCTCGGTGGAGACTACGAACTCGGGGGTAATGCCGTCTTCCTGATGGATGTACTGCCAGCACAGACCGTCACAGTCTTCTTCCTGAACGGTGGCAGTAACCAGAATGGTCATGTCTTCGGGGATCAGGTTCAGATCCTTCATGATCTTGGCACCATAGACTGCGGAAACAACGCCGCCCTCCTGATCGGAGCCGCCGCGACCGGCGATGACATCGTCAGTCTCGTAGCCCTCATAGGGGTCAAATTCCCAGTTGTCCCGGTTGCCGATACCAACGGTGTCGATGTGACCGTCAAAAGCGATGATTCTGGGACCGTTGCCCATGTAACCCAAGGCGTTGCCCTGAGGATCGATCTCTGCCCGGTCGAAGCCGAGACGCTTCATCTCCTCGATGGTGCGCTCGATAACGCCCTTTTCCTCGCAGCTCTCGCTGGGGATGGCAATAAGATCCCGCAGGAACTTGGTCATATCTGCCCGGTAGCCTTCGGCGGCAGCCCGGATAGCCTGAAAGTCCATAATAATTCCCTCCATAAAATAATATGATAAATATATGTGCTTATGTTGCTGGTACATACTCACAGTACCACAACTCTATTGTAGCATACGAACCGCAGAAGTCAAATAGAATTTTGATTCTTCTAAAAAATATTTAGGTTTTCCTGTTGATTTCCCGGCAATATGTGGTATGATATACATTGGTGATATGCGTAAAGGAGGGGTTCTATGCTTGATGACAGGGAATACCAGTTGCTTCGCCAGATGGCAGACGGTCTGTGTGCCCAGTTTGGAAGCTCCTGCGAGGTTGTGATCCACGAGCTGAATCAAGACAGTGCCCAGCACTCTGTGGCATATATTGTCAATGGTCATGTGTCCGGGCGAAAGGCAGGAGACGGTCCGTCTCAGGTTGTATTGGAGCAGCTCCAGGCAGGAAGTCATAAGGCGCAGGATCATTACGCGTATTTGACCCGTACTCCCGATGGGAAAATTCTCAAGTCTACCACCTTGTACATCCGGGACAAGGAGGGGAATGTGGCGGCACTTTTCTGTGTCAACTACGATATTTCCGCCATGGCTATGGCAAGTCACTGCATGGAAGAATTTATTTCTCCCGCGGTGGATGCCCAGACCCCGGAACGGATTCCCTCCAATGTAACAGACCTTCTGGACAGCCTCATTGAAGAATCCGTGCGGCTGGCAGGAAAGCCTGTTCCCCTTATGACCAAGGAGGACAAGGTTCGTGCCATTCAGTTTTTGAACCGAAAGGGTGCGTTCCTCATTACAAAATCCGGCGATAAGATCGCCAAGTTCTACGGTATTTCCAAGTACACCCTATATTCATATCTTGACTTAAAAACAGGAGGAGAAAACCATGATTGATCTTTCCATCCGTGCCGAAGGCCGCAAGCACAACATTGAAAAGGCCCGTGAAAACGGCATCATCATCCCCACCATCGCCCAGATGCGTAACCCTGAGCTTGTTCCTGCTCCCATTGTGGAAAAGCTGCGCAATACCGGACTGTGGGATGTAGACCCTGTCAACCTGTTCCGCATCACCTGGAAGAACCAGCCCACCGAGCAGGGCGGCGTGTTCCAGGCTGTTCCCAACTACATCGAGCTGCCCAGCGAGCTTACCGGCGTTAAGGCACGGATCGTGTGCATGGTGGGCAAGTGGTTCCCCACCGGCTGCCATAAGGTAGGTGCGTCCTTCGGCTGTCTGGCTCCCCGTCTGGTGACCGGTCAGTTCGATGCCATTTATCACAAGGCTGTATGGCCCTCCACCGGTAACTACTGCCGTGGCGGTGCTTTCAACTCCAAGCTTCTGGCTTGCTCCTCCATTGCCATTCTCCCCGCTGAGATGAGCCCCGAGCGTTTCCAGTGGCTGCACTCCATCGGCGCGGAGGTCATTGCTACCCCCGGCTGCGAGTCCAATGTTAAGGAGATCTTCGACAAGACCAACGAGCTGTCTCTCCGCCCCGATGTAATGATCTTCAACCAGTTTGCTGAAATGGGCAACCCCCTGTGGCACTACAATGTCACCGGCAATGCTCTGGCTGATGTGTTTGAAGCTGTGAAGCGTCCCGGCGACCGCTTTGCCGGTGCTTGCTTCACCTCTGGCTCTGCGGGAACCATGTCCACCGGCGACCGCCTGAAGGAGCTGTATCCCGGTCTGAAGCTGGCTGTTGGCGAGGCTCTGCAGTGCTCCACCATTCTGGACAACGGTTTCGGCGGTCACCGCATCGAGGGTATCGGTGACAAGCACATTCCCTGGATCCACAATGTCCGCAATACCGACATGGTCATTGACATCGACGACGAAGACTCCCAGAGACTGCTCCGCCTGTTCAACACCCCCGAGGGTCAGAAGTATCTCCGTGAGGAGCTGAAGTTACCTGAGGAGCTGATCGAGAAGCTCACCTGGCTGGGCATCTCCGGCATCGCCAATGTTCTGTGCTGCATCAAGATGGCTAAGTATTACGAGCTGACCGAGCATGATGTGGTAGGCACTGTCCTGACCGACTCCGCTTCCATGTACGGCTCCCGTATCCAGGAGCTGCATGATGCTCACGGCGCATACACTGTCTGTGAAGCCGCAAAGGATCATGCTCTGCATATGCTGGCTCTCAAGACTGACAACATGGCTGAGCTGACCTACGCTGACCGCAAGCGGGTACATAACCTGAAGTATTACACTTGGGTCGAGCAGCAGGGCAAGTCCGTTGCCGAGCTGAACGCCCTGTGGTACGACACCGAAGGCACTTGGGATGCTGTCCACAAGCAGGCTGAGGCTCTGGATGCCCTGATCGAGGAATTCAACGAGGAAGTCGGTCTGGTTCAGAAGCTGTAAAGAAGTTTTCTCTTTGAAAGGGAGACTGTTATGAAATATGTAAAATTCGGAAAATGCGTTCGCTGTGGGAAGGAATACGCGGCTACCGCTGACCTGACCAACTGCTCCTGCGGCGGCATTTTGGATATTGTTTATGATTACGAAGCCATTGCCCGGGACTTCACCAAGGAGTCCCTGGCTGACCGTCCCCGGGATATGTGGCGTTATCGGGAGCTGCTTCCTGTGGAAGAAAGCACCCAGACTCCCCCTCTGCGGGTAGGCTGGAGCCCTCTGTATGAGGCACCCCGGCTGGCAGCGCAACTGGGCTTAAAGAAGCTGTGGGTGAAGGACGATGGGCAGAATCCCACCGCATCCCTGAAGGACAGAGCTTCCTCCATGGCGGTTGCCAAGGCTATGGAAGCCGGCGCGACTACCATCGCCTGCTCCTCCACCGGAAACGCCGCTTCTTCTCTGGCGGGCAATGCCGCCGCTGCGGGGATCTCTACCTATATCTTTGTCCCCGGCAGAGCCCCCAAGGGAAAGGTCGCCCAGCTTCTCACCTTTGGTGCTACCGTGGTTTCCGTTCAGGGTAACTACGAGGAGACTTTTGAGCTGAGCAAGGCCGCCATTGAAAAATGGGGCTGGTACAACCGCAATGCCGCCATCAACCCCTATCTTATGGAGGGTAAAAAGACGGTTTCTCTGGAAATCGCGGAGCAGCTCGGCTGGAAGATGCCGGATTATCTGGCAATTTCCGTGGGTGACGGCTGCACCATCGCCGGTGTTTGGAAGGGCTTAAAGGATCTGTATGCCATTGGCTTTATCGACAAGCTGCCCCGGCTGATCTCTGTGCAGGCAGAGGGCTGCTGTCCTCTCAACAAGGCTATCGCGGAAGATAAGCCTTGGCAGCCCATGGAGGAGAACACCCTTGCAGACTCTATCGCTGTTGGTGTTCCCAGAAACGCGGATAAGGCACTGATGGCAATTCGGGAATCCAAGGGTATTGTGGTCAATGTGTCCGACGAGGAAATCATGGCTGCCCAGAAGCTCTTGGGAAGAACCTGTGGCGTATTTGGCGAGCCTGCGGGCGTTACCGGAACTGCCGGCGTGGCAAAGCTGTGCCGGGAGGGCATCCTGGGCGAAAACGACACTGTGGTCAGTGTTGTTACCGGCAACGGCTTAAAGGATGTTGCCAATGCCATTGCCTTCGCCGGAGAGCCTATTTCCGTGCCCAATGCCATGGATCAGCTTCTGGATGCCTTCCGGGAGCGGGGCGTAATGCCGGAATAACCGTATAAAGTGAAAATGACCCTGCCGCAGTCCGTAAAAGGATCGTGGCAGGGTTTGTTGTCAGGGGTTGCAGTTTTTGCAGGGCGTATATCCTTTGTCGATTGCCTCGTCTCGTGTGCCATAAAATTCCACTTTGTTTTTTTCAGACATACGGTCAACACTAGGACAATCCGGATAGTGAAATATATTGGAGTTTTTGTTTAGTATGTATCCGGTTCCATGGAATTCTGTTTTTGGGGGCTCAGTAGCAGGAGGATCTGTGGCAGGAGGATTGGTGGGAGCTTCGGTGGATTCCGGCATGGGGTCTGTGACAGGAGATACGGTAGGAGCTTCCGTTGGTGGCTCAGTAGGTTTTTCCGTAGGAGTTTCGGTTGGTGGCTCAGTAGGCTTTTCCGTGGGAGCTTCCGTAGGTGTTTCCGTCTCTGGCTGAGTTGGTGTTTCCGTGGGAGCTTCCGTAATTTCTTCGGTAGGAGCTTCACTACCAAATACATCTGCGGTGAATTCTTCTGTAACCGTAATTGGGTTTTGCAGAGAGGCGGGATCGTTGCTTGTCGGTGTGTTGGCAGGAATAGTGAAAATCATTATGATTGCCAATACTCCCGCTGTAATGGCTTTTACCCAGCCTTTCATAAATTTCCGTAGCAAGCTCTGCCATTTTTCAATAGGAATGACTATCGCAATTACAAGAAGGGCAATAAATCCTGTGAATTTAGGCAGGAGAGTCAGACAGAAAATCGCAAGGTATACTGTAAGCACCCATAAGAGTACATTCCTGATGTCCGGGCGATTTTCCTCTTGTGTGGCTGAGGGTGCAGCGGAATTCTTTCCTCTCTGGGCAATCATATAGTATTTGCAACAGTCGTAAATCCAGCCGATTCCGAACAAGCCTGCTGTGAACAAGTAGAGTAGCCCCATTCCGATTTTCTTTTCCCGGAATTTATGAACACCCAGACACCCTAACAACAAGCATATGATGAAATTTAGCCATGCCATATAGCTTCCCTCCTTAATGTCTAAAATAGGAAGTATTCTTCTTGTGATTATACGATAAAAGTGCCTGTTTGTCAAGGAGTATGGGAATTATAATTCCTATATAAGGCGAGTGGGAGGAAGAAGGATGCTTGTTTTTGATCTCCGTATGATAGGCAATAAATTGTTGGCGATCCGCAAGCGGGCAGGACTGACACAGGCGGAGGTTGCAGAGGCTGCTGGGCTGTCTGACCGTACCTATGCGGATATCGAGAGGGGAACCGTCAATATGCGGACGGAGACCATTCTCCGTATTTGCAATGTGTTGCATATCACCCCGGATGAGGTGCTGACGGAAGAAAACACTTCCTTGTCCGCAAGACAGGAAGAGCTTTGGGAACGACTAAATGCTTGTTCCCCAAAGGACAGGGAAACCGCGTTGCAATTACTGGCGGTCTATTTGCGCTCCCTGGATTAAAACCTATAATGCGTTACAGAAATACCTGCCGCAGTCCGTAAAAGGATCGTGGCAGGGTTGTTTTTGTACATTCCCCTTGACAAGGTTTATACTTCGTGATACGATGTATTACACGATGTGAGGTATGGCATGGATATTCAGTTGAAACGGGGTCTTTTGGATGTTTGTGTGCTGGCGGCGATCAAAGATGAGGATTCATACGGCTACAAGATCATAAAGGACATGAAGCCATATATTGCGCTTTCCGAATCCACCTTATATACCATTCTGAAACGCCTGGAAACAGCCAATATGCTGACAGTGCGAACTGCGGAGCATGGGGGCAGGCTTCGGAAATATTACCGTATAACCGAAAGGGGAAGAAAGCGCATTGCGGATTTTAAGGATGAATGGAAGGAGATCCTGACCATATATCGATTTGTAACCAGAGAGGACGAGATGCATGAGTAAACAAGAGTTTCTCGCGGAGCTACGCAAAGGATTGTCAGGGCTGCCCAAAGAGGATGTGGAGGAACGCTTAACATTTTATAGCGAAATGATTGATGACCGCATGGAGGAAGGGTTTTCGGAGGAAGAAGCGGTTTTGGCTGCGGGCATTGTTAATGAAATTATCGCACAAGCAGTAGCGGATATCCCACTGACAAAAATCGTCAAGGAAAAAATGAAACCCAAAAGATGGCTTCGTGCGGGCGAAATGATTCTTTTGGTTCTCGGCTCTCCGGTATGGCTTTCTTTGGGTGTCGCCGCGTTTGCCATAATTCTCTCGCTTTATATTTCGCTGTGGGCAGTGATTATTTCCTTGTGGGCTGTATTTGTTTCAATTCTTGCCTGTGGGTTGGGTGGCATTGCCGTGGGTGTTGGTTTTGTTGCCGGCGGTCATGGTCTTGCGGGAGCTGCCATGATCGGCGCGGGATTTATTTGCGCGGGACTATCCATCCTGACATTCTTCGGATGTAAGGCGGCAACAAAAGGCTGTTTGCTGCTCACAAGGAAGATTGCTGTGTGGTTCAAGAGCTGCTTTATGAAAAAGGAGGAGGCGTGAAATGAAGCTTTGGTTTGTTATAGCAATTTCTCTTGTGGTGATCGGACTGATCGTGTTTGTGGTGGTAATGACAGCTTGCAATTGGGATTTTACGAAACTAAGCACCGCAAAATTTGAAACCAATACCTATGAGGTAAGGGAAGAATTCAGCAATATATGGATAAAAACGGATACGGCGGATATTCTCTTTGCGCCCTCTGATGACGGAATATGCAGAGTTGTTTGTTATGAGCAGGAAAACGAAAAGCACTCCGTCGCGGTTCAAAACGATACACTTACCGTGAATGTGGTTAACCGGAGAAAATGGTATGAATACATGGGTATAACCATAGGAACACCAAAGATCAGGATTTATCTGCCAAACGCGGAATATGCTTCGCTCTATATAAAAGAAAGCACGGGAGATATTGAAATACCAAAGGATTTTATGCTTGAGAGTATTCATATCTCTAACAGCACAGGAGACATAAAGAACGAGGCTTCCGCTTCGGGTGTTGTAAAAATAGACACGAATACGGGAAATATTCATGTTGAAAACGTATCCGCGGGTTCGCTTGACCTTTCGGTTTCCACGGGTAAGATAACCGTTTCGGGTGTGAGCTGCGAGGGAGATGTTACGGTCAGTGTATCAACAGGCAAAACAGAGTTGACCGATGTTGCTTGCAAAAGCATTGTATCAAGGGGAAGTACAGGGGATGCTTCTTTGAAGAATGTGATTGCCACAGAGAAGATTTCTGTGGAACGAAGCACCGGTGATGTGAAGCTGGAAAGCTGCGATGCCGGGGAGCTGTTCCTCAAAACCGATACGGGCGATGTTGCGGGCACACTGCTTTCTGAAAAGGTTTTTATCATTGAAGCCGATACCGGCAGTGTGAATGTGCCCCAAACCTTGTCCGGCGGAAAATGTGAGATCATTACAAATACCGGTGATATTAAAATAGAAATTCCGTAACAGCATTTGACCACATAGAACGACACAAAAAGGGAAGCCCGTGTTTTTCGGACTTCCCTCAATTTTTTATGTCGGATCGGAGTGTTTCTTATTCTTCTTCGCTCTGAAGCTCATCCAGCAGCTTTTCCACCATATCCCATTCTTCGTCAGTCTCAATGGGCAGAAGCTCGGATTCGTCACAGTCTGGGGTGTAGATAGAAGCGAAAACGACGGTGTTTCCTTCTTCATCCAAGGTGTTGTCAGTATAAACGATGTAATCCTTGCCGGTTACCTCATTCTTAAAGGTAAATAGCACAGTGCATTCTACCTGACTGCCGTCTTCGTTGGTGACGGTAAAGGTCATGACCTGATCTTCCATATTTGATACTCCTTTTACCTTGCTGTTAGTTGGCTTCCTCAATGTGCTTCTGCACCCTGTTCATGATCATATCCAGAGCAACAATATTCTTGCCGCCTTCCAGCACCACCAGATCGGCAAACTTCTTGCTGGGCTCTACATATTGATCGTGCATAGGCTTGACGGTACTCTTATACTGATGCAGTACGGATTCCACGGAGCGACCCCGCTTGTTCACATCCCGCTTGATCCTGCGGCACAGGCGGATATCCGCGTCGGTATCCACAAAGATCTTAATGTCCATCAGGTCACGCAGAGCCTTGTTTTCAAAGATCAAAATGCCCTCGACCATAATGACACATTTGGGAACCAGACGGATCACTTCTTTGCTGCGGTTATGGACGGTAAAGTCATAAACGGGGCAGTCAACCTCTTTGCCCTCCCGGAGCATCCGTAAATGCTCCACCATCAGCTCTGTCTCAAAAGCGGCGGGTTCGTCATAGTTCAGCTTGCAGCGTTCTTCATAGGGAAGCTCGTCGTGGGCACGATAATAATTGTCGTGACTGATGACGGTGACTTCGTTGCCAAGGCGTTCAATGAGGTTCTTCATCAGAGTTGTCTTGCCGCTGCCGGTGCCTCCGGCAATGCCGATTACCAGTACATCCAATTTTTTATCCTCCATATTCCCCCAGAGCGGGTTTTTCCTATTATAGCCCATTTCGACGAAAAATGGAACCACTTTTTTACAAAAAATACAATTCCATCAATTTGTCCATGTTTTTGTCCAATTCTCTGTAAAAAACTGGTGACCTCGGAACAACAAGCCCGAAGTCACCGTTATTTTTACCGTTTTTCCTGTGCCATAATAATGGTCTTGTAGTAGTCTACCGCCATAGGCAGGGTTCCACTTTCAATATTTTCGTTCAGGCCGTGCATTCCCGCCATCTGTTCCGGGCCGTAGCACACAGGGCTAAAGCGCACGCAGCTATCACACACTTCTCCATAGAACCGGGCATCGGTACCTCCGGTGACCACATAGGGCATAACGCCTACCCCGGGAAAAATCTCTCCAATGGACTTTTCCACAATGGAGAAAGCTTCGCCCTTTAGGTCCAGTGCCTTGGAGGGGTAGCCCTTGTACACCGTCTCCATTTCCAAGCCATGCTTTGCTGCCAGCTTCTCCAAAATTTTCAAAGATTCCTCCGTTCCCTGGTGCGGGATAAAGCGGAGGTTCGCGCAAACGCTGGCTTCCATGGGAAGGACATTGTAGCCCGCAGAACCCTTTGCCATGGTAAAAGCAATGGTGGTT
This sequence comes from Faecousia sp., assembly GCA_045594185.1. Lineage (GTDB taxonomy): Bacteria > Bacillota > Clostridia > Oscillospirales > Oscillospiraceae > Faecousia. The sequence continues at coordinate 14,621 of JAZNYB010000255.1, forward strand.
CTGAGCATAGCCGCAGCCTGGGAACTAATCATAGGCATAACCTTTTTCATCAGGGGCTTAAAGAGCCAGAGATTCCCCATGACCAAGCGCAGCCCGAAGTTATCCGCATAGGGGGCCAGCATTTTGAACATGGCCTCCACTGCCGGGGAGAATTTGGACTTGAAGGGGTATTTTCTGTCCACATGGGCGATAAACTTTCCAAGGCGAACCAGAGCGGTATTCTTGCCCGGCGCGCTGGCGTGACCACCCTTGGTTCTTGCTACAAAACGCACATCTCCATAGCCCTTTTCAAAGATGCCCACAGCGGCAAAATGTCCGGGCACACCCCCGATGGGGTCCTCCACGATGCTGCCGCCTTCGTCGCAGAGCATAAACAGATGAACGCCATGCTCTTTCAGCCAGGCTGCCAGCTTAGGGGCGCCGCTGCCGCCGATTTCCTCCGTGCAGGAGCTGGCAAGGTATACATCACACTTTGGTTTGTACCCTTCCTTCATCATCTCCTCTGCGGCCTGATAGAAGGCCATAAGGCTGCATTTGGTATCAGCCGCCCCACGCCCCCAAACCTTTCCTTCCGCGAT